>DNUB01000301.1:5298-5703 GCA_003508605.1 Oscillospiraceae bacterium
CGGAATTTACAGTAGAAAACCCTCCCCTGTGGAATGTAAGGGGGCTTGGGGAGCAGCCGCTGCAAACCGTCATTCTTACGGTTTTGGAGGGTGAAAAGGTACTGTGCGGGCATACCGAAAAAATCGGTTTCCGCAGTCTTACCGTAAAAAACGAACCCGAAAACGGCAAGTTCTGCTTTGTATGCAACGGAGCAGAGGTGTTTGCCATGGGTGCGGACATTATTCCCAACGATCAGCTCCTGCCCTTTGCCACCGATAAGCGCACCGAAGGTATGCTTGAGCAGTGCGGCGATATGGGCTTTAACTGCGTAAGAGTATGGGGCGGCGGAGTGTACCCGAGCGATTATTTTCTTGAAAAATGCGACGAGGAAGGCTTTATTCTATGGCAGGACTTTATGTTTGCCT
>DNUB01000301.1:6004-17796 GCA_003508605.1 Oscillospiraceae bacterium
TGGTATGGCAGGACTTTATGTTTGCCTGCGCAGCCTACAAGCTTAACACCGGCTTTACCGAATCCGTAAAAAAAGAAATAAGGGACAACGTTATAAGAATGCGCAATCACGCCTGCCTTGGCTTATGGTGCGGAAATAACGAAATAGAAAGTATGTGGGAGGGCTGGAACGTTCCCTCCGACCCGGAAGCAAGGGCGGATTATGTAAGGCTGTTTGAGGAAATAATTCCCGAAGAGCTGAAAAAATACGACCCCGAAACCTTTTATTGGCCCTCCTCTCCCTCGTCGGGCGGAAATCGGTTCAAGGGAAGCGAATGCTTTAAGGGCAGCTCCGACAATAACAGGGGAGATCAGCATTTCTGGGCGGTATGGCACGGCTTTGCGCCCTTGGAGGAATTCAGAAAATACGATTTTCCCTTCTGCTCGGAGTACGGCTTTGAATCTATCCCCTCTATGAAAACAATTGCTTCTTTTGCGGGGAAAAAGGATCTTAACCTTACCTCCCCCGTTATGGAGGCGCATCAGAAATGCGTTTTGGGAAACGAAAAGCTGCTGTTTTACATAGCGCAGATGTGCCGCTGTCCCAAAAGCTTTGAGGAAACGGTGTATGCAGCTCAGCTGGTGCAGGCGGAATCCATAAGACTTAATGCCGAGCATTTAAGAAGAAAAAGGGGACGCTGTATGGGAAGCCTTTATTGGCAGCTAAACGACAGCAACCCGGTTATTTCCTGGTCTGCGGTGGATTATTTCGGCAGACCGAAGGCTCTTTATTATGCTTCGAAAAGGTTTTATGCGCCGCTGCTTATATCCTGTTTGGAGGAGGATACCAAGGACGTTCAGCTCCATATCACCAACGATACCGCAGAAACAAAAGAGGGGACGGTGCTGTGGCAGCTCAGGAAAAACGACGGCACAACGGTTAAGCAGGGGGAATACGGATTTAAGGCGGAGCCCCTGTCCGCTCAGAAAATTTTGTCCCTTGACCTTTCGGGAGAGCTTTCAAGGGAACGGTACAAAAGAAGCTGTTTTTTGGAATATTCGGCGGTAATTGGCGGAAAAACGGCTTCAAGAGGCTGCACGATTTTTGTACGTCCAAAAAGCTTTACCTTTTTAAATCCCGAGCTTTCCCTTGCCATTGAGGAGACTCAGTCCGAATTTATTCTTCAAATAAAAAGCAGGAATTTTGCAAAGGGCGTTTTGCTTGACTTAAGGGACGGCGACTGTATGTTTGACGACAATTTCTTTGATATTTGCGGAAGGCATACGGTGACGGTGGACAAGTCGTCGCTTACCAAACCCTTTACTGCCCGGATGCTTAAAAGCAAGCTTACCGTTATGAGCTGCTATGATTTGCAGTAAATAATAGTAGGGTTTATTTAAAAAAATAGGGCTTACTTGAAAAAACGGAAACACCGTCTTTTCAAGCAAGCCCTATGTTGCCTGTGTCTGTAAAATTAAAGATTAGTGTATAAATTTTTGCAATACCTGCATCATTTTTTGGACGTCTATGGGCTTGGCGATATGATCGTTCATTCCTACCTCCCTTGACTTCCTGATATCGTCGGCAAAAGCGTCCGCCGTCATGGCGATAATCGGTATTTTCTTCAGATCCTCTCTGCCCGAGGATCTGATTTTTGCTGCCGCCTCATACCCGTTCATAACGGGCATTTGAATATCCATAAGAGTTAAGTCGAAATATCCGGCTTCATGCTCCAGAACCTTATTGACCGCCAATTGTCCGTTCTTCGCCTGCTCCACATTGATACCCGCCATATTCAGGATCTCCGTCGCTATTTCAATATTCAGATCAATATCCTCCACTAACAGCACCCTGTATCCCGAAAGATTCTGACGACGGAAAAAATCCGCCTCCTCGCCTTCCTTTTTCTTTTCCTCCGAACCAAATAAATTTTTTAGCATCTGCGCCAGCCGAGATTTAAACAAGGGCTTTGCGATAAAAGCATTCACCCCTGCCTGCAAGGCTTCCTTTTCTATATCCGACCAGTCGTAGGCGGATAAAATGATTATGGGAATAGCGTCGCCCACCGCTCTGCGAATATCCTTTGCCGTTTCCAGACCGTCCTTCCCCGGCATCCTCCAATCGAGGATTACAACGGAAAAATCCTTTCCCGCCCTGTTCGCTTCCACGATTCTTTTAACGGCGGTATCGCCGTCCAATACATATTCCGCACTCATACTAAGGCTTCTTAAGGTCTCGCAGGCACTTTCACAGGCAAATTCCTCATAGTCCACCACTAAAACCGACAGCTCCGCAAAGCCGTCCATATCGGCGTCGGTAAGGGAATCGATTTTCAGACACACCGTGACGGTGAATTTGGAGCCTTTTCCCAAAACACTTTCTACCTTAATGTCTCCGTGCATCATACGGGCTATGTTGACGACTATGGTAAGCCCTAATCCGGTACCCTCGATTCTGCCGGAGCAGGAATTGGACGCTCTCGAAAACGGCTCGAATATGGTTTCGATATAGTCCTGCTCCATACCGATGCCGGTATCCTCAAATATAAACTCATAGCACCCGCACCCTGCCATATCACAGGGCTTTTCCCTTATATTAACGGTAATTTTGCCGCCCTCCGGAGTAAATTTAACGGCATTTCCCATAATATTCATAAATATTTGCTGAAGACGGTGTTCGTCGCCCACAACATCCTCATGCTCCATTTTCAGAATATTAACGCTCAGATCAAGATTTTTTGCTTCTATCTGAGAATGAAAAATAGTCAGTATTTCCTCAATTGTATCGGATAAATTGAAGCCTTCTTCTACCAAGGTGACTTTACCGCTTTAGATTCTGCTCATATCCAGGACCTCGTTAATCAGTCCAAGGAGATGCTTGCTTGACACCGTGATTTTATGGAGGGCGTCCAGAACCCGCTCCTTTTCGTCAATGTGCATAGCCGCAATGGTGGTCATTCCGATAATGGCATTCATAGGGGTGCGGATATCATGGCTCATACGAGACAAGAAATCGCTTTTTGCCCGATTTGCCAATTCGGCCTGCTCGATTGCCGCCGCCAATTCCCTCTGCTGCTGCTCCTCCCTGCGTATCACATCGTCAATGCTGCGGATCTCCGTTACAAAAGCGGTGATTTTCCCGTCCTTTTCCTGCGCCGCAGTAGAGGAAATCGAGCACCATTCATATCCCTCTTCATCGGACTTTTTTCGCAAAAACTGCATTTCTATGTGATCCTTTACGGAAAGCTCCTTAAGGACAAAATCCATATCCAAAAACGCCCTGATTAGCTCATGCTGTTCGGGAATGACGGTATTGTGGGTAAAACGCTCCTCGCACACCTATTCGTAATTCTGACGTTTAGGAGCTTCTCCCTCCGTGTGGGGATAAACGACTTCAAGGATATGGGATTCCACATCAATATAGTAGATTGCACGGCTTGCCTTTGCCACGCTGTCCATTGTTAATCTGTAAATCCGAGCTTCTTCCATAAATTATACCTCTTTCCTGCGTTTATCCTTAACTGCGTCTCCAAAAAAACCGATTTGAAAAGCAAAAACGGGTGCGGTGTGCCCTGCAGGCAGACTTAACCCGACAAGGCTACGCTCCCTGCATCTTTGCTAAAGCGGGACTTTCGTAGCCGTCATTTAGGAAAAAGCCCGAAAAGCCGCTTTGAAACGGCTTTCGGGTTTTTCGGCACGCTGAGCAAAACTTTATTACCGTGCTTTTTTCCGAGACTGCCACCCGTTTGGCGATACTGTACAAATTTGATTGGTTTTCGGTTATGCTTTAATATTAGAACCTATTCACAAAAACTCTATCATTAAAAAAGCAGAATGTCAACCTGTTAAAACAGATTTCGGCAAAAATTCATTAAGGGAATCCTATATCGCAAATAAACATAATGCCGGGCGGCAGGAAACATAATTTCTGCCGCCCGGTCTTGTGTTTTTTAAGGAAACACTTCACAATGATTGCGTGTGAATTATGCGGTCGGATTTTTCGAGAAGGCTTGACTTCTCAAAATCATACCGCAAGGATCGTTTATTTTTGACGGGCAGTATTAATCGGGGCATATCGGTTTTGTTATTTCAAAACCCTGCTTCCGGATACCGCCTGCAAAATCCACTTGGCGTCTACTGCGGTTATTTTGCCGTCGCCGTTAACGTCGGCGGCTGCCCTTTGCTCGGGGGTCAGGGTTCTGCTGCCCGATACCGCCTGTAATACCCATTTGGCGTCTACTGCGGTTATTTTGCCGTCGTTGTTAAGCTCGCCAAGCTTAATTGCCGCCAATTCCCTGCCGGACAGGACATATTTGCTGAAATGATCGGTGGTGAATATCATGCACCCGTCCTCATATTTTGCATTCATATTGATTAAAAAACCGTTTTTATCCTTGTAATATATATAGCTGCTTTCTCCGTCAAGGTCTGCGGGAAGGGGTATCCTTACTTCCACCGTGCCGCCGGGCTGAGCTTCGTTATTATCCAAGTCCTTTAAGGTTATGTCATAGGTCACCGATCTCTCTGTAATCTCCGCCACGGACACTTTTAATTCTTTGCCGCCTAAATCGGCGCAGGAGTTTGTGGGAACGGTTACAACGGTACCCTTATCCGTTTGTATTTTGGAGTCGTCATCAAGCGGAACAAATTTTATATTATATTCTTCCGCATAAGCTTCCGCCTGTGAATTTGTGTAGCCGTAAATTGTGAAATCGGGTGAGCAGCTTCTGAAAACCTCAGCGTAAGTCTCTCCGTCCCACTCAAAGGAAACGTTCGGGGGAATTTTTGCGGCAGTGAGAGAAGAACAGCCGTCAAAGGCATATTTAGATAAGATTACTTCATCGGGAATTTCCACCGAAACAAGGGATTTGTTATTGAAAAAAGCTTGATGCGTAATTACTTTAACTTTTTTTCCTGCTATTTCCGAGGGTATTGCGGCATGGCTGTCTTTGCCGTTATACCTTGCTATCCATCCGTCGTCGGTGCAGTAATAATCCGAAACAAATCCGAAATATACAGAGTAAGGAGAGTCTTTCGGGCTGACCTCAATAAGAGCCTGCGTCAGTATCCTTCCTTCCTCGGCTATTTTTCCTTCTTCGTCAAACACCGTCATTACCGCATCATCACATTCTATTGCACTGCGAAGCTGTGCGGCGGTTTTTCCCTGAGGCGAGTAGATAACGCCCTGTTCGCCGTCATAGTCATATTCTTCGGACACGTTATAGGTTTCGGGCGTCATTATGGGAGTCTTGGCGCTGTCGTCAAAAAGGTAAAACTTTTCATTGGACAGAACAAGAATATCATCGCCGTATTTAAAAGCGTCTATCACATTAAAAGGAACAACGCAGCTCCATAAAAGCTCAAGATCGCTGTTCAGCCGGAGTACAAGGTTGTTTTGGGTAGGCATAAATCCGCCCGGCTTCGGAAACATACATATAGAAAAGGTTACTAATAAGCTGTTATCCTCCAGAACTATACATTCCGCTCCGCACAAAGTATTTCCAAGATAATCCGACAAACTCAGATTCGATATAAGAGTACTTTCAAGAGAGATCTTTGAGATCGCTGACTGAACATCATGTAATGCTACGAATTTTGCAATGAATCCGGGATGGATAAAGTTGACTGCATACCTAATACCGTTTCCGTCATAATATGTATAGCTAGATGCAACGCTTTCACTTCCGGGTTCCTTTTTTGCTTCTTCTATTGTATTTATATAATTATGGAACAGATAACCGTCTTTTCCTATGTCATACTCAGTGTAGTCTTCATTACAATAATTTTTTGCGAAGTCTTCCGCAGCATAACCGTTCATAACGTCACCGTATATTTCGCTCAAATTAAACCGCTTAACAACTTTTCCGTCATTTCCAATGCGGCATACGTAAATTATTCCGTCATGGGTTTGAGCAACTACATCAAAGCTATCTCCTCTACGGAAATAGTATGAAACGGAACCGTTTGATTCTGTATTTTCCGGAAGATAAGTATCCTTATTAACCACGTTGCCGTCACCGTCTAAAACCAAAAACTCACAGTTAAGCATTTGAAGCACATTTCCGTTTTCCAGCTCAAACAATTCATAACTTTCAAAATATGAGGTGTCAACTCCGGTTATATATTTATTGCAAATAAGCTTTTTATCCGAGGAGAATACCTTATATGCCAATCCGCCGCCGGAATAACTGACAACTCCGTTTTCCTCACCTGTTTTTATCCCGATATCCTGCATTAAAACAAAATTGCCGTTTTTAAGCAGGAGGCATTTGTTTTTGGTTGTAAGTATTTCCGAGTTTTCAGGCGAGCCTTGGGGCAGAGTTAAAAGCTCCGTCAGTCCGAAATCCGAATAGCTCCCGCCTCCTCCGGCATAATCAAGCGTCAGATTGATTTCCTCGTTAGGGTTTCCGCTGCTGTCGGTTACCGTTCCCCCCGGGATATTCAAAATATATTCGGTGTCGGGATTTAGCATCAAGGAGGTGTACAGCCCCATACTGCTTGTGCAGTTTTTTTCCGAGGAGGAGTATTTTTTTATTGCGGCTTCAAGATATGTTTTGTCCAAAGGATCATTCTTCGGTGCGATGGATACCTTGTCTATGTTTTCTCCTTCATAGATATTGGAGGAGAAGAAAATCTGCGTTCCTCCCACTCCGAGAGCCTCCCCCAATACGTTGGGTATGCGTGATTCCTTCAGCTTCGGAGCCTCGCTGTCGCTGTCGGAAAAATCAACCGTTATCCTTGCAATATCTCCCGATATTTCGTCAACGTGAATATTTATTCCCGAATAAACACCGTCGTACAGCTCGGAGGATGGCGCCGTATTGACACCCAGTGTCATTCCTTCGGTGTAATAATTGTCCGCATATGTTTCGTCCCCATACAGCGCATTATAATAATATCCGTTGGAATTCATAAGCATAAGAAGGGGGTGGGCCGTGTCGCTGTCGTTAGAATAGGTATAGTCATAACCGTTGAAGGAAGCGTCGGCGTGATATATTCTCACCGCTCCCTGGGGGCAGTATACACCATCGCAGGAATTGATTGCTCCGCTGCTTTTATAATATTCCAATACGTAATATTCTCCGAGTATGCCGTTATTAAATTCGGGAGCCACAATATATGCTTTTGCCCCGCTTTCGGCAGAGCATAAAACATCAAAGGACATATCCTCCGAAACAAACACAGGCTCTACCCAACCCAATAGCATTTTAGAGAAAATGTTATGATCTCCTCTGTTAGATGACATCATATCAAGCATACCTATATAATCGACTGTATCATTGGTATTGGTTTGATAGCCGTAATTATAATAATCGGGAAATCCTAACAAGTGTCCCGTTTCGTGAATAACCGTTATATTGGTACTCCAAGCACCTCCGTCAATATTAAGGAAGCAATACTTTGCCAGTCCCTCTCCGTCGTATGTACTTTCGGAAGAAAACTGCGTTACATAGCTCCACCACTGAGTACCCCAGCCCGAATTACTGCCGCCGTACATAAAATAAACAAGGTCGATCAGTCCGTCGTTGTTGGCGTCGTATTCCGAAAAATCGATCGCCCCGTCGTAATGTTCCATAACCTCTTTGATAAGCACATTGTTTCCTGCGGTATCATTATGATCTTCCGCATTTTCATAGAAAGATCTGTTATTTTCCGAGCTGTACCAGCCGTAAACGTCGAAGTCTATATTAAGCTTTCCGTAGGAGGAAGCATTATAGTATCCCGAAACGCTTTTGTACGGGTAATCACTGTCCGAAAAAACGTCCGAGGTTCCCTCAAGCCGTTTTTCCATCTCCTCGGCGGTAAGGGAGCTGTCCTCGTTTCTCATATCCGCAAAATCCACCAGAAAAACAAGGGCTTTTACATCGCCTATTGTGGGACAGTTTTGATAAAGAAACGAATCTTTATTTTTAATATCCGACAGGCTTTTTATATTCTGAAGGTCCGTTTCGGTATCTGCGGAGATTAACGGCTTTATCTGCGGTTCGGCAAGCGACTGCATAAACTTGATTCTTGATTCGAGGGTGTTATCGTCCTCATATTTTTTTCGCATCTCATCGCTTAACGAGCAGGCGCAATCTTCAAATTTGTTATCGAAAGCATTCGGCTTTTTGCTTGAGCTCGGATAAAAATCCTCCCCGGGGCTTTTTTCTTCCGTATTCCCTCCGCTAACCGTCCTCGATATTTTCATTGGGCTGAAAACCGAGAGACAGTCTTGCGCCGTTGCAGCGGGCAGCGAAACAGCTGCCATAGCCGCCGCTAAAACTGCTGCCGTTATTTTTTTCAGCTTTGTAATTTCCGGCTTCATAATAAGGTGTCCTTTCCGCTTTATCTTTTTTCGGCGATTTCGGGGCTTTGAAATGTAATGCTTCACCGCCCGAGGTTGTTATATTTGCATATATTATATCATAAAATCTAATTTTATGCAACCACGCTTTCGATAAAATCAGAGATAAGAAAAAGCTGTGCAAAATATACAAAATATAAAAGGTTAACATCGGATAAAGCGTGTCGGCGTATAGGCATCAAATTTCCCTTTACAAAATTCTCTTATTATGATATAATAATAAAAGCAAATTATAAGGCGGAAGCCCCGCCTTGCAGAACAATCTGCGGAAAGGAAGATAAAATATGTTAGTTTCGGCAAAAGATATGCTTAACAAGGCTCGTGACGGCAAGTATGCGGTGGGTCAGTTCAACATCAACAACCTTGAGTGGACAAAGTCGGTGCTTCTCACTGCTCAGGAGCTGAACTCCCCTGTTATTTTAGGCGTTTCCGAGGGTGCGGGAAAGTATATGTGCGGCTATAAAACGGTTGTGGGTATGGTAAGCGGTATGCTGGAGGAGCTTAAAATAACCGTTCCCGTTGCTCTTCACCTTGATCACGGCTCATATGAGGGCGCAATAAAATGTATCGAGGCCGGTTTTTCTTCAATAATGTTTGACGGCTCCCATTATCCTATTGCCGAGAACATCGAAAAGACCACCGAGCTTGTGAAAATCTGTAACGATAAGGGTCTTTCCCTTGAAGCGGAGGTAGGCTCTATCGGCGGCGAGGAGGACGGCGTTGTCGGCATGGGCGAATGTGCCGATCCCGAAGAGTGCAGGCAGATTGCCGATTTGGGCGTTACTATGCTGGCGGCGGGCATAGGCAATATTCACGGCAAATATCCCGAAAATTGGCAGGGACTCAGCTTTGAAACCCTGGCGGCGGTTAAGGAAAGGACAGGGGATATGCCCCTGGTGCTTCACGGCGGTACAGGTATTCCCGAGGATATGATTAAAAAGGCTATCTCCCTCGGCGTGGCAAAAATCAATGTTAATACCGAATGTCAGCTTTCCTTTGCCGACGCAACGAGAAAGTACATTGAAGCGGGCAAGGACCTGCAGGGCAAGGGCTTTGACCCCAGAAAGCTTTTAGCTCCCGGCGCAGAAGCTATTAAGGCTACCGTTAAGGAAAAGATGGAGCTGTTCGGCTCTGTGGGCAAGGCTTAATTTTCCGTATTCAAGCATTATCCTCTCAATTATGGGCAGTGCCCCGAATTTTTCATAAATTCGGGGCACTGCCCATAATCGAATACTAATCTCCAATCAAACAAAAGACAAAGTCTATTGCTTAATGCTCCCTTAAAAAATCAAGGGCCGGCAGAACTACATCTGCCCCTTTACCAAATCCCTTACAACCTGGCCGCAGATCATCAGCCCTGCCGCCGAGGGCACAAAGCTTATGCTTGCGGGAGGGTGACAGCTTACGGCGGGCGTTTCCTCGGAATAAAGCACCTTCAGGCTGTCAACGCCCAGCTTTCTCAGATCATGGCGCATTACCCTTGCCAAGGGGCACAGGGAGGTATTATAAATATCGGTAATGACCAGCTTTGACGGGTCTAACTTGTTCCCTGTTCCCATTGAGCTTATAATGGGAACATTAAGCTGTCTGCATCTCATAATAATTGCCTTTTTTCCCCCTGTGTCGTCAATGGCGTCAACCGCATAATCGCATTTTTCAAGGGGCAAGGTCTCTATATTATCGGCATTTACGAACATTTTCCTCGAATCTGCCCTGCACCGAGGGTTTATATCCAAGCAGCGTATTTTCGCAAGCTCCGATTTGTACTGTCCTATCGTGCTTTGCAGAGCATACAGCTGGCGGTTGATATTGGAGGGGGAAATTACATCTCCGTCAACAAGGAGCAGAGAGCCTATTCCCGCCCTTACCAGCCCCTCCGTTACGTAAGAGCCCACTCCCCCTAAGCCGAACACTGCCACAGTGCTGTTTTTCAGTCTGTTTACAGCCTCCTCGCCCAAAAGCAGGCAGGTTCGGGAAAACATATCCTCCATTACTGCTCCTTTACCGCAAAGACAGGATAGCCTTCCCTATAATCCTTTATCATTTCGGGATTTTTTTCCGCCTCGTCAAAAATTTTCGGAGCAATTTTGACAGCGAATTTAGCGATCTTGCTTATCGGACGTGAAGAAACGGATTTACAAACCGGCGAAAGGGTAAGCAGAAGCAAATCCCCCTTTTTCATAACCCTGAAAGGCCAAATGCGGCAGTCGAAGGGCTTTTCATCGCCTAAGGCACAGCCCTTTTCGGTCAAAAAAGGACATTGACACAATCCCTTTTTGTCAAACTTAGGTTCAATAACCATACAGCTTGTATTTTCGCCCATTTTTTTCAAATTTAATTTAGGATATTTCTTTTGAAGCTTAGCTGCCAGCTCGGACGTTATTAAGGGCATTTCCCATATATCCGTTTCGTCAAAGACGCAGCACACCCTGCACCTTGCGCATTCTGTTTTGGAAAGAATTTCTGAAAGCATTTTTGAACGTCTCCTATTCTGTTTGCAATGCCGTATCGAGATTTTGCAGTTCTCTGTAAAGACGGCTTACGGGAAGTCCCATCACGTTATAATAATCTCCCCTTATTCCCTTGACAAGAAGAGAGCCTCTGCCCTGTATTCCGTAAGCTCCCGCCTTATCCATAGGCTCGCCGCTTTGTACATACAAGTCGATTTCCTTTTCGGAGAGGGCATAAAATTCCACATCGGTTATTTCCGCAAAGGAGCGTTCCGCTTTGCCGTTCAAAGCGATAACCGCTGCGGTTATTACCTGATGAGTTTTTCCCGAAAGCAGTCTCAGCATTCTGGCTGCGTCGTCGCAGTTTTTGGGTTTCCCTAAGGCGGCGGTTCCGCAGAATACCATTGTGTCTGCGCCGATAACGATGCTGTCCGTATGCTTTTGAGAAACCTCCAGTCCCTTTTTTTGCGCTATCCTAATCACCGTTTCGTTACGGGGCAGCGACAAATCCGGCTTTTCCTCGACTGTGGCGGGAATGACCGTAAAATCCTCGGTTATATATGACAGCAGCTCCCTGCGTCGGGGGGATGCGCTGGCGAGAATCAGGCTCATTTCTTTTTGACTCCCTTTTCCGAAGTGCGGTTTTCACCGTATTTCTTTTGGTAATTTTCAATACACTGTCCGATTATTTCAATGGCTGCTTTTTGTCCCATAACCTCGTTTACCGCCGTACATTTGTTTTCAAGCTGCTTATATACGGTAAAAAAGTGCTGCATTTCCTGAAATATATGCTGAGGCAACGCTTCAATGCTTCTGTAGGAGTTGAAGGTGGGATCCTCAAAGGGTATGGCAATGATCTTCTCGTCGTTTTTTCCGTTATCCACCATGGTTATTACCCCGATAGGATAACACTGCACAAGAACCATAGGGGTAATCGGCTCGTTGCAAAGCACAAGAACATCGAGAGGATCGCCGTCGTCCGCTAAAGTTTTGGGAATAAAGCCGTAGTTTGCAGGG
>DNUB01000301.1:18106-18429 GCA_003508605.1 Oscillospiraceae bacterium
AAAGCCGTAGTTTGCAGGGTAGTGGGTCGATGTGTACAAAATACGGTCAAGAATAAGTATGCCGCTTTCCTTGTCAAGCTCGTACTTATTTTTGCTGCCTTTGGATATCTCGATTATTGCAAGGAAATCCTGGGGCGAGATGCGCTTGGGGTTAATATCATGCCATACGTTCATGGATTGCTCCTTTCAGGCCAATGCCTGTTTTATTCCTTTATATTGTAGCACAGTTTTAAGGAGATTTCAACTTTTCGGGGCGTATATTTCAAAATCCCGATTCCGTTATTGCTCCCCTAACCGATTCTTGAAGATTTTATGCGCCGAAC
>DNUB01000301.1:18708-18959 GCA_003508605.1 Oscillospiraceae bacterium
TCTTGAAGATTTTATGCGCCGAACGGCTGCCAAAGGACAAGTAAGCCGCAGGAATATGCGCAGATTTCAAGGATTGACGTTGAAGTATTTCGGCAGCGGGGCAAGCGGAAAAATTGGAGAGTCGGTTGGGGGAGCAGCAGGAAGAGTTTTAGCAAAAAAACTTGAAAATTACGCTAAAGCACTTGACATAATTTCTAAAAACGTGTATAATAATATAGCAACATAAATGGAAGCTTAGCTCAGCTGGGAGA
>DNUB01000015.1:0-259 GCA_003508605.1 Oscillospiraceae bacterium
GGGTTTGGGGCGGCTTGGGAAATACTGTGAAAATGAGGGATGGCTACAAATTTGACAAAGGGGGATTTCCACCTTCTTGTGGTTGCTTTTGGGCAAGCACTTTCACCTTCTTGTGAACCCTTTAGGTTTTACCCTAAGAACCCTTTCCTTATCGCCTCTCCCCCTTTCTCCGCTTTGGACGTTGGTGGTTGAGGGGGTGTTTTTTTCTTGGTAAGCTTATTTTGCTTTTTTGAGCCCGTTAGTGCGGTCATTAAAATTG
>DNUB01000015.1:592-4210 GCA_003508605.1 Oscillospiraceae bacterium
GGTGGGGTTTGGGGCGGCTTTTGGAGAATAGTGCATTATTCTTTTGTCTTGCTGTTCTGTTTTGGTAACCTTTTTATTTTATCTTTTTTCGATTTTGGAAGTAGAACCCGGCAAAATAAATGAAGGCAATACAGCCGCAGCTCATAAATCGAAAGAATTTATGGTTAAAAAATCGTATCAGCTATTTTTAACTGCGCCTTCAACAGGCGGTGCTTCTTGATTTTCGGCGGGCTCGGCTTCGACAGGGGCTTGTATATCCGCCGTCGGGTCATTATGGGCATCGCTGTCACCGTCGGGTTTATCCTTGCCGTTATTCAAATCGTCCTCCGACGCGTCGGCACCGTCCCTATCATCTTCTTTTTTGGGAGGCTCCTCTGTTTTTACAGGCTCTTCCGTTTCTATTGCGGGGTTTTCATTTCCGTCGGATTTCTCCCCGTCTTCAATAGCATTGCCGTTTTCGGTAGGATCGTCAAAGGAAACGTCAAACACCAGCGAAATGTTTACATAATCCGTTTGAAGCACCTCATACCAGCTTATGTCGGGATCTGCTGCAAGGTCGCCGAATAGCTTGATTTTGGTTATTCCTGCACCGTTTTCGGTCTTAGGGGATATATTGAACAGATGTCTTGAAGCTTTTTCCGGTCCCAACAGCATTTGATTTTTATTGTTTTTGTCAAAAACCTTTGAATATATGCCGCTTTTTCCGTCATTGTCCAAGCCTGAGGCAACCTCAAGGAAAAGCAGTATGGCATTTCTCGTTTCACCCTCCGAATATACCGTTCCCTCGGCATTCCAGCCGGGCTGTTCAATGTTATCGTCGGCAAAAACTATTTTATCGCTGGGCTTTGTATGTCCCTTTCCGTCCGCATCGGTAAGAGCCGATACCGAACCTGTTACCGTGACCTTTATCTCCGTATTTCCGTTATTGATAAACGACAGCTCGTTGGATATTACCGTATTGCTGCTTCCGTCAGAGCTTTCCGTAAAATTAAGCTTGTCGTTCTCCGTATCCTCGGAAATCTTAACATTCATCTTATAGGGGTTAAGAATAACACCCATTGTAGTGGGCCATACTATTTCGATCACAGGCTTTTCCGCCAGCTCCGAATTATCGTCGTTTTCCCTGTCCTCCGCATCGTAAACAGGCGGTTTGGAGGGGGGAGGATTATATCCGCATTTATCCTTTTCGTGAATATCCGCCGCCGCGCATCCCTCGGTTGTGCATTTATGAATATGCTTATCACCATCAAGGGTAAATTCGGCGGAGAAGCTGTGGTTACCCGTAGGCTCGCCCGCATCTTCGGTATAGCTGTGACCGCAGTGCTT
Organism: Oscillospiraceae bacterium; assembly: GCA_003508605.1. Lineage (GTDB taxonomy): Bacteria > Bacillota > Clostridia > Oscillospirales > Ruminococcaceae > Ruminiclostridium_E. The sequence continues at coordinate 1,919 of DNUB01000015.1, forward strand.
GCAGGTATATATCATCTTTCCGCCTTCGCAGCAGGTCGCTCCTACTATTTCGATATCATAGTAATGCTCCTGAGGTTCGCTTGTAGTGCCGCAAACCTTACATACGGCGGAATGCTGTTCGCCTAAATCTGCATATCCTCCGCTGAAATCGTGTTCGCCCACGGCGGGAACGGCTTCGTCCTTATAATATCCGCAAATGCAGTGGTAACGCAGTATTCCGTCCTGACAGGATGCTTCCCTTACGATTTCGATATCGTCGAACCTATGCTCGAAGGTATCATAATACTTGCCGCAGAGAGTGCATACCTTAGCGTGTGTGTGCTCGTCGACCTGAACATATTCCTCCGAGAACAAATGGCTTTCGTTTACGGGAATTGCTTCGGTTTTGCTGTATCCGCAGGTTTCGCAGGTATAGGTCATTATACCTTCTTCTGCACAGGTGGGATTTTTCGTTATTTCAATCTTGGTAAAGCTGTGCTCGGCGGCTTCGTTTCTTTCGGTGCAGTCCTCGCCGATGCAGTTGTGCCAATGCTGAGCATCGTCATAGGTGTAATTTTCGTCAAAGGTATGCTTGCCGGTAGCGGGAATAGTTTCAACCGGCTCCCCATAGCCGCATACGGTGCATATATTTTTTACATTGCCCTCTTTGCAGCAGGTAGGCTCAGTCCTTTTCTCTTCGAAGCCGTGTTTTTCCGCATTTACTTTTTCGCCGCAAAGAACGCATTCCTCCCAATGCTGCGATTCGTCATATTTAAGCTCATATTGGTGCGCAAGCTTTTCGATAATCAATTCCTCATAGGAAATTTCCTTTGACGCTTCAAGGTCCGCAAAGTATTTATCACAGCCTGCACAGTAATAATGCTCCTTTAAGCCCTCCTCGGTGCAGGAAGGAGCTTTTTCTTCCACAAATTCGGGTTGGTGAATGTGCTTTACAATAGTTTCTCCGCAAACAAGACATACGTTTGAGCCTTCTTCAAAGGTGTGATCCTCACATTCAAATTCCTGTCCGCAGTCGGCGCATATTTTCCAATGCCTGTTTTCGTCAAATTCGTATTTTTCCTCCGTATGGTGGGGAAGCGTTTCCATAACTTCGCTGTGTTCATATCCGCAGACTTGGCAGGTTTTGATCAGAACGCCTTCCTCGGTGCAGGTAGGCTGTTTTTCAACAACTCCTTCGTCATAGGTATGCTCGGTGTTAATCACCGCTTCAGCTTTGCCCTCTTCGTCCACAAAGAAAAGTCCGCAGTCGGAGCATTGCCATAAATCGGCGGCTTCACAGCATATGCCGCTTCTGTCCTCAACCCTTGCCAAGCTATGTCCCTCCGCAAATGTAATGCGGAAATCAACAAACAAATCTCTGCCCACATCATAGGTATAGATAATAACAGTACCGTTTGTGATATTTTTAAGAACCGTGCCTTCTGGTTCCGCACCGATCCAATTTGACGCTTTTTCGACGTCAAAGCTTCCCGGCAGGGAGGAAAGATCAAAGTCAAATGCCTCCTTATTGCAGTTTAACGCTATGTAAGAGCTGTCGTTTACCTCAAAGTAGTCAAATTCCGTTTGCTTGTCAGGCTCGTCGGGATTTATAATATCAACATTTAAAGAGGTAAGCTGAGTGTTGGAGCATTCAAAACGCCATAAATTATAGTTTCCGCTCAGATCCAGCTCCTTTATGGGGTTATTGGAGCAGCAAAGCTCGGATAAAAGCGAATTGCTCTTAACATTTAATTCGGAAAGCTTATTAAAGCTGCAATCCAGCTTGGAAATATTAGCAAGCCCGCATATATCCAAAGCCTCCAAGCCGTTGTGGGAGCAGTCCAGACTCTCTAAGGCGGTAAAATATTCTACGCCTTTTAAATCGGTTATTTCAAGCGAACCCACGTTAACCGAAACTATTTGTGACAGCTCCTCCTTGTCAAAAACTCCGTCTGCGGTATGCTCACCCTCCAACGAGGCTTCCAGATCCAGAACATACTTTCGGAAATTTTCATCGGGGAAATTTTCTTCGCTGATAACTACGGAGTCGACAGGAGCTTCATTCGGCAAAGAAGAATTTACATATTTTTCATATAAAGGTGGAAAAAGATTTAAAGTGGCAGTTATGGTTAAAGCCAGCGCCGCTGTAATGGAAATAAGAGAAATGATCTTTTTTTTCATTTTTTTCACCGCACTTTCAAATTTTTAAATTAAAAAAAGAAAATGTCAAATAGCGCATTTATATATGTATCGGAATTTTCCGATGCTTAAAGCATGATTATATATCCTTATACTTATACATATTAACATTAT
>DNUB01000181.1 GCA_003508605.1 Oscillospiraceae bacterium
AGCGCAAATCAGCACAACTTTCCCAAAAACAAGCACAAATCAGCACAACTTTCCCAAAAACAAGCAAGAATCAGCACAAGCTTTCCCAAAAACAAGCAAGAATCAGCACAACTTTCCCAAAAGCAAGCACAAATCAGCACCACCTTTCCCGAAAACAAGCACAAATCAGCACCAACTTACCCGAAATCAAGCAAATTTCCTCAAAGCCCCTCAAAAATCAAACAAAAATCAACTACTCCGCCAAAAGCTTCCTCATCTTCTCCTCCGCCTTGGCAAGCTTGGCTCTCTCATTCTCAATCTGCTGTGCGGGTGCTTTCGCCAAAAAGCCCGGATTATTCAGCTTTTTGCTGAGGAAATCTATATCCTTTTGAACCGCCGCTATCTCCTTTTCAATTCTTGCCCTTTCCTTTTCCTCGTCCACAAGCTCGCTTTTGGGTGTAAAAATTCTTGCGGAGGCGGTAACGGCGGTCATCTTGCCCTCGGCGGCTTCAACCCTTTCCGTTACCTCCACGGCAGATGCGCCCGCCAGCTTTATAAAGAAGCTTTCACAGCTCTTAAACAGCTCTGTTTCCTTGGTTTCTATCTCCATAGACGCTTTCTTTGAGGGGGGAACGTTCAGCTCGCTTCTCTGAACACGAACCGCCCTGATTGCGTCGACTATCTTTGAAAAGTCCTCCTGCTCCTTTGAGAAATTAAGCCCCTCGTCATACTCGCACCATTTGGTCATCATAATGCTTTCTTCCTCGCCGTTGGGAAGGGACTGCCATATTTCCTCGGTAACAAAGGGAATAAAGGGGTGGAGCATTTTCAAAATCCCCGCCATAATGTAAACAAGAACATTCTGCGCCGCCAGCGCATTGCCGCCGCCCTCTGCAATTCTGGGCTTGGTAAGCTCGATATACCAATCGCAGAAAATATCCCAGGTAAAATCGTAAATATTCTGTACCGCAACGCCGAACTCATAGGCCTCAAGATTGGCGGTAACATTCTTCACCATACTGTTGAACAATGACAAAGCCCACTTGTCCTCAATGGGCATCTCCTTCGGGAGAACGGGCTTTTCAAAATCCTCGGGCAGATTCATCAGAATAAAGCGGGAGGCGTTCCAAAGCTTGTTGATAAAGTTGCGTGAGTTGGTGACCTTCGCCTCCGTCCAGCGCATATCGTTTCCGGGTGCGTTGCCCGTTACAAGGGTAAGCCTTAATGCGTCTGCGCCGTACTTATCGATTATTTCAAGGGGATCTACTCCGTTTCCTAAGGATTTGGAAAATTTGCGTCCCTGATCGTCTCTCACAAGTCCGTGAATAAGCACGTCCTTAAAGGGCTTTTCGCCGGTATGCTCAAGTCCCGAAAAAATCATTCTCGAAACCCAGAAGGTGATTATGTCATAGGCGGTAACAAGGGTTTGGGTAGGATAGAAATACTCGTAATCGGGAGTTTTTTCGGGCCAGCCTAAGGTGGAAAAGGGCCACAGTGCGGAGCTGAACCATGTATCGAGGGTGTCCTCGTCCTGTACCATAGGCGCGCCGCATTTGGGGCATTTGTCTATGCCGTCAAGGGTTATTTCGGTATGGCCGCAGTCCTTATTTTGGCAGTAATAAGCGGGAATCCTGTGTCCCCACCATATCTGACGGGAAATACACCAGTCTCTTATATTCTCCATCCAAAACAGATAGCTGTTTTCAAAACGCTTGGGCACATATCTCAGCTCGCCGCTTTTAACAACGTCAATGGCAGGTCCGGCCAGCTCCTTCATCTTAACGAACCATTGCAGGGAGGCGGTAGGCTCTACGGTAGTGCCGCATCGCTGACAGGTGCCTACGTTGTGCTTGTGAGGCTCGACCTTAACCAGCAGCCCCTGCTCCTCCAGATCCTTAACCATGGCCTTGCGTGCCTCGTACCTGTCCATACCCGCATATTTGACGCCGACTCCCTCCTTGACGGTGGCGTCGTCGTTCATCATATGGATAAGGGGCAGATTATGCCGTTTGCCTACCTCGAAGTCGTTGGGATCATGGGCGGGAGTGATCTTAACGCAGCCCGTGCCGAACTCCATATCCACATACTCGTCGGCAACAACGGGGATCTCTCTGTCCGTAAGGGGCAGCTTAAGCATTTTTCCCACAATATCCTTATACCGCTCGTCCTTGGGATTTACCGCAACGGCGGTATCGCCCAAAAGAGTTTCGGGACGGGTGGTGGCTATTTCAACAAAGCCGCTGCCGTCGGCAAGGGGATAGTTTATATGCCAGAAAAAGCCGTCCTGCTCCTCATATTCCGTCTCGATATCGGAAATGGAGGTCTTGCAGCTGGGACACCAGTTTATAATGCGCTCCCCTCTGTAGATATATCCTTTTTTGTACAAGTCGGTAAAAACCTTCTGAACCGCTTTTGAACAGCCCTCGTCCATTGTGAAGCGGTTGCGGCTCCAGTCGCAGGAGGAGCCCATCTTCCTCTGCTGCTTCTGAATGGTGCCGCCGTACTTTTCCTTCCATTCCCAGGCGCGCTTCATAAAGCCGTCTCTTCCCAGCTGATGCTTGGTAACGCCCTCTTTTTTCATTTCGGAAACGATTTTCGCTTCGGTAGCCAAAGCCGCATGGTCCGTTCCCGGCAGCCATAATGCGGAATATCCCGCCATTCTCTTGTAGCGTATAAGTATGTCCTGAAGGGTGCAGTCAAGGGCATGTCCTATATGAAGCTGTCCCGTTACGTTGGGAGGGGGCATAACTATGGTGTAGGGCTTCTTTGCGGGATCGATCTCCGCCTTAAAAAAGCCGCTTTCCTCCCAATACTTATAGAGCCTGTCCTCAAAATCCTTTGGGGAGTAGGTTTTTGCAAGTTCTTTTTTCATTTTCCGTTTATGTCCTTTCTTTGCTTTTTTATTTAACTTTGCTCTATATCTCCGTCAACCAACACCGTCCTGTTATTGGTAAAAATCACCATTCCCGGCTTAGCCCCGTTGGGCTTTTTCACATATCTTGCCTTTGTGTAGTCGACAGGTATCTTTGTGCCGCCCTTTGCCTTTGAATTAAAGGCTGCGATTTTGGCGGCTTCGAGAATAGTGCTGTCGGGAATTTCCCTGCCCTTTGCAAACACTATGACGTGAGAACCGGGAATATCCTTGGTATGCAGCCACAGATCCTCTCCCTTAGCGGTCTTAAGGGTAAGCTTGTCGTTTTGCAGATTGTTTCTTCCCGCCCATATCTCAAAGCCGTCCTTTGATGTATATTTAAGGGGCTGCAAGGGCTTTCCCGCTTTTTCGGCGGTTTTGTTTTTTCCCTTTTTAAGATAGCCCGACTGTGACAGCTCAAGGCGTATCTCCTGTAATTCCGCCTCGGTCTGCGCTCTTGCGGCGGCGTCGAAAACGCTGTCAAGATATACAAGCTCCTGTTTTTCCTGTTCTATCAGCTTAGAAAGCATTTTTTCGGCGGTATCCAGCTTTCTGTATTCGCCGTAGTATTTCTGAGCGTTCTGAGAGGGGGTAAGACGAACGTCAAGCTTTACGGTTTCCTTTTCTCCCGTAAGATAATTGTCAACGGTTATTTCGTTCATACCTTTTTCCATACGGTATATATTTGCTGAAATCAAATCGCCCCGGACTCGGAAAACCTCCCGCTGCGAGCAGGCGGCAAGCTCGTCCTTTTGCAGCTCTATTTTTTTTGCAGTTCGGTTGTAAACCGCTAAAATAGACTTTAACAGACCTCCCGAACGCTGCTTCATACGCTCGGCACAGGCTCTGCCCGAAAAAAAGCCGTCCAACAGAGCGGAGGGGGAGGAAAACTCCTTCTGAACCGCCCCTGCGCCGTACTGCTCGGTTGAAATAAAGGTAAAATCCACCGGCTTTCCGTTTTTTTCATATATTATTGAGTACTTTGCCCCGTCGTTTTCTTCGCTTATCAATATATTTTTAACACGGTTAAGGAAAAAGGCAAACCGTTCCGATCTGTCCTTTTCTTCAAGGCATTTGCAGGGTATGTCCGTATCCCTTGCGGTATAATACGCCCATTCTCTGCACAAAACGGGGCTTACTCCCTCAAAGGCTTTTATAAGACTTTTTTCAAGCTTCTGTTCCGGAAACCGCAGCAAGCGTTCCGCCGCCTCCTCCGCATTGCAGAAGCGAATATCCAGTCTGTCCTCCCTTGGCGGCGACCGGTAAAGTATTCCCGGCAGTATCCTGCGCACGGCGGAAACGTCGTCTCCTATGCGCTTTATGCTGTCCACTACCCTCCACTCGCCTTTTTTCTCGGTAAGCAGTATTATATTGCTGCACCGTCCCAAAAGCTCAACCGAAAGCCGATTGCGGACAATGTCCCCTATTTCGTTGACGCACTCGAAATCAAAGGACAGCACCCTTTCCAATCCCTCCTGGGAAATGTCCAGCAGCCGCCCTCCGCTTAAATGCTTGCGAAGCAGCATACAAAACATAGGGGGAGACTGGGGATTGTCCGTTATCCCCTCGGTAACGCACACACGGGCGGCGGAGGGGTTGGCGGACATGGCGACCCTTACCCCGCCCTTAAAGCCCCTGAAGGTAATAACCAGCTCGTCTCGGGCGGGCTGATGTATCTTGTCTACACGGGAGCCTATAAGCCCCTTGCTTATTAGCTCCTGTTTTATAAGCGATAAATATGCTCCGTCAAGGGACATAAGGATTCTCCTTTCATAAGGTCTCCTCGGAAAGCTTCGAAGCACCGTCTGACTTGACCTTTTGCCGTAAGGCTTTGCCTGTTTTCCTTGAAATATATACGGTATTCCTGAGGAAAACGGACTGTGCCTTACGACAAAATCGCTGTGTCTACGGTACTTTTTCGGTTTCCGAGGAGATCTATATAATTTCTTTCAGCTCTTTATCCAAACGTTTTGCAAAACAATAGTCCTCTTCAAAGTCCTGTTCGGAATTGTAAAAAAGCGCATAAAAGACTTTTTTATCGTCGCACCTGCACAAAATGCATCTTGTATTGCCATGTCGCCAATTCCGAGGCAGCAATGTTTGCTTTTTCAGATATTTCCATAGGTTTTTTGCTGTGTTGTAAAGAATAAGCTGTTCGAACAAAACGTTGGATTCCAAGGGAAGAGCCGTTTTTGTTATGTGAAACCTGTTTTTCTTGGGGTCACCCTTTACAAACAGGGCAATATGGTTTTTTTCTATAAATTCGTTAACAGTCATTTTTTTCATCGAGAGTTTTTAGGAGCCTTTAATCGTAATAAGAAAGCGCATATTCGTACAAAGCTTTTGTCTGAGATTCGTCTCCCCATGACAGGGGATCGTCGGCATAGGAAAAAATGCAAAATGGCTCTTCGTTAAAATTGACAATCAAATAATCCCAAAGCTTATTTATCTTTTTTCCGAAATCCCTTATATCGGTGCTCTGATAAATCGGCTCCAATAAAGACATTAACCGCTTGCCGAATTTATGATTGTCAATCAAGTTAAAATCCGTGTGATTGGTAATATATATGATTGTTTCCTCTTTTCTGCCGCAAAGGGATTCCAATTCCAACAAAAACCCACTTTGAGGATTTTTCAGAAAAAGCTTGTGAAGGGTATCTTCATATTCCGCCCAATTTAAGGCAGAATTAAATATTGCTCCTATATAAGCATAAGCCGGCAGCTCTTCCATATCTTCCTCTCAGCAATAGCTCACAATATCCCTGCTGTTTTCGCAGATAAAGGTTTCCACTCCAAGGGCGGCTTCAAGCTCCGCCGCCAGCTTTCCGCAGATTATGTTTTCGGTATGAAAATGTCCTGCGTCAATAAGAGTAATGCCTCTGTTCAGGGCTTCGATAAAGCCGCTGTGCTTTACGTCTCCCGTTATAAGTGCGTCGCAGCCCTTGACGGCGGCATTTGCCACGTCCTCCTCGCTGCCTCCCGCTCCCGAGCATACGCCTACGGTTTTTATTACCCTGCCGCTGTCGTAATAGCGGATGGTACGGCAGTGAAAGGCTTTTTTGCACATTGCCGCCAGGGAAGCGGCGTCCGCCGCAAAATCCAAACGGGCGATTCTTCCGTAGCCCATACCGTTTTTGTGCACGGGCTGAAGAACTGCCGTTTCTCCCTTTATGTCCAAAAGCTCCAGCATCATATCGCTTATTCCTTCCTTTGCCATATCAACATTTGTGTGAGCGCAAATGGCATTGATACCGTTCTTTATCAGGATATTTACGGGATTGGAGGGATCAATGCAGCTTAGCTTATGGAAAATAACGGGGTGGTGTGAAACAATCAGCTCCGCTCCCTGCATTGCCGCTTCTCCTGCCGTTTTCCCGGTTATATCAAGGCAAACTGCTATTTTTGTAACCGTGGCAGCCATGCTCCCCACAAGCAGACCCGAATTGTCAAAGCTGTCCTGTAAGCTAAAGGGAGCCCGGCTGTCAATATAACGGTAAACTTCTCCTACTGTCATGGCGGTTTCTTTCTTCCTTTCGTTTAATTCAATAAAGGGCATTGCCCCGAATTTATGAAAAAAGCCCAGGTCCTAAAAAAATTCCGGATTTAAAAACGGTATAACAAGCTCGGTGATTTCACCCTTGTCGTTCTCTCCCCAGTAACCGCAGTACATGCCGTCGCCCAATCCGCTGGCGAACATAATAAGGCGGTTTTCGCTTTGGGGAAGCTTCCACTGTATAAAGTCTCCCCCTTCTCTCTGAACCCGGGGGAATTTTTCATAGCTTTCCGCAAAAAACTCCGCAAAATAATCGTCATAATGATTTTTATCGGGATTCTCTTGATGCCATTTTCTTAAAAAGCCGTCATATTCCCCTGCAATCTGCAAATCCGTAAAGCAGGCTGTTCCCGCGTCCACCCCCATAAAGCAGAAGGGTCTTTTTCCGTCCTCGTTTGCCCTGGATTCGCCCCTCTTATAGCTTACCGCCTTTTCCTCCTTTATTTTAAGCCTGGCGGCGGCTATGCGGAGTCCCGCCGTTTCGGAGTAAAGAACGGATAATTCCACAGGATAGCTGCCCTTCGGTATCCGCCTTTCCAGCAGGGTCTGATACTTTGTTCCCAAATAAACCAGCGGGTCGGCAATTACCACCTCGCCTGTGGGGAAATCGGCTTCTCCTACGGTAAAAAGCACGGTTCTTTCGCCTTCGGTGAAAAGTCCTTCAAAAAATTCCCTCGGATAGCTTTCCTGATTTAAGAATTTGAGATTTTTTTCAAAGGCAGCTTGTATGGGGGATTTTGGGGGCTGCGCCTGCTCCTCGGCTTGGGGAGGGGGAGGGGTTTTGTCTTTTTTCTTGCCGAATAACTTCATAATGTATGCTCCTATTTAAAAGAATTTCAAAATTCGGAAAATAAAAATCCGCTCCGCCTTG
>DNUB01000326.1 GCA_003508605.1 Oscillospiraceae bacterium
GAAAGACTGAATGGAACCCGCCGCCTAAGAGGCGGGGGACATCGGATTTTGATTATATTCATGGTCACTTATCCTTTGCATCCGAAATGCAGGTTGTATCCGTTTCAGCGGTAAATATATCTACATAGGTTTAAGATTTTTATTAAGTCGTTCAACAATCCACAGTATTCTCTTTTCCCGACCTGCGTTTGTTTTTGCGTCAAAATATGCCCCTGTATACGTCCTTGTTACCGATGGGGACATTGCCTGAAAGTTTGTGTAAGCGGGCTCGTATTTTTTGAGCAGGGAGGATAAAAAAGCAATTTGTTCCTCTGTTATCGGAGGAGATTTTGGAGCGTTCCATTGACCGTTTTTTTTGGCCTCTTCTATTTTCTTTCTGCCCCAATCGGTCATAATTCCCCGCTCTTCAAGATTTTTAACCAATGCCTTGTTTTTCTCCGACCATTTGCTGTTTTCACGGCGCAAAGAAAAATATTTCTTATAGCTTTTGTCATCAATGCTTTGCATCTGCCCGTCGATCCAGCCAAAACAAAGGGCTTCTTCAAGGGCTTCGTTTGCCTTTATTGTTTTCGGTCCGCCCGCTTTGCCGAATAAAAGCCAAATACCCACATCGGAAAGGCAATTTTCAAATAACCACTTTCTAAAATCCTCTCTATTGGAAAAAGTCATTACTTCGCTCATAATATGATTCCCCCCTTTTGCTTTCTTTAAAAAATATTGGGTACCTCTAAAAACCGGTTTGAAAAGCAGAAACGAGTGTAGTGCGTCGACCGCAAGGAAAGCCTCCTTGCAAGGCTGATGCCTTGCAAGGAGGCTTGACGCAGCAGAGGTTGTGCTGCGCACGTTTTTGCTCAAACAAGGTTTTTAGAGGTTCCCATATTCAATGAGGGGCTGTGCCTCGAATTTATGAAAAATCCGGGGGCGTAAGCCCCTCAGTAAGACTGAACGGAACCCGCCGCCTAATGGAGTCTTTGCCTTTTGCTTATGGGCAGGCAGGGGACATCTGATTTTGAATATATTTGAAGAAATGCCGTGCGCTTATCCTATGAGAATAGGTTCTTACTTTTTGGAAATTCTTCTGACCTTAACTACCGTTTTAGCTTTTACAACAGCTTTTTCCTTCCTGTCGGAAGAATTACCGCCGTTTAAATCATAGCCGCCCTTTTTCTCGTTTTCGGTCTTAGCCGCCTCGGCGTTTCTGTAAGCCTGCTCATAGAAAAATTGCTGCGAATCGAGCAGGGGCTCGCCTTCTTTTCTCTCCTTATGCACATAAGTACCGTCAGGCAGCTGAATGCGAGCCTTGACATTATCCTTAAGCATGGTGTCGAAAATAGCCAGCAGCTTGGTTTGTATAGCTTTATCCTTAATGGGTGCGGCAACCTCCACACGTCTTTCGGTATTCCTTGTCATAAAGTCGGCGGAGCTTATATAAAGCCTGCGGCGTTCGTTCTTGCCGAAAATATAGATTCGGCTGTGCTCCAAAAATCTTCCCACTATGGAAACTACCGTGATATTATCGGTAAAGCCGGGTATCCCTGCCACAAGGCAGCAAATGCCCCTGATGATAAGCTCTACCTTAACTCCCCTCCTGCTTGCCTCCACAAGCTTCTGTATAATGTCAATATCGGTAAGGGAATTCATCTTGATGCCGATATACCCCTCCTTGCCGTAGGTTATTTCCCTGTCTATCATCTCAACCACTCTCGATTTAAGGCAGTTGGGCGCAACCCAAAGAGTAGAGCTGCTCTCAACCGCAACACCTACCGACAAATTGTTGAAGATAAGCGAAGCGTCTGTGCCAAATTCCTTGTCTCCTGTGATAAGGGTAAGGTCGGTATACAGCTTTGAGGTACGCTCGTTGTAATTTCCCGTACCCACTTGGGTGACGTACTTTATCTCGTTTCCTATTCTTCTTGTGATAAGCAAAAGCTTGGAGTGAACCTTTAAGCCGTCTAAGCCGTAAATAACGGTAACTCCCGCATCGGAGAGCCTTTTTGCCCAGCCTATATTGTTTTCCTCGTCAAATCTTGCCCTTAGCTCCACCAACGCTAAAACGTCCTTGCCGTTTTCTGCGGCTCGGATAAGAGCGTTGACGATTTTGCTGTCCCTCGCCACACGGTAGAGGGTTATTTTTATTGAAACAACGGCAGGGTCGACGGCTGCCTCGTCAAGCAGCCTGATAAATGCTCCGAAATTTTCATAGGGATAAAACAGCAGCATATCGCCCTTTTCCGCCTGCTCGGTTACGGAACGGTTCTTTTTTACCATAGCGGGCTGCTGTGGGATTCTGACATTAAAGAACAGCTCCGCCTTATCGGTAAGCTTGTCTCTGATCTCTCCCACAAAGCCGAAATCCAACGGACAGTTTTGGACAAAAACAAAATCGCCGCTCATTTCAAGCCCTAATTTTTTAGCCAAAAGCTCCTTGTCTATTGTGGAGGTGCGGGCAAAAAGCTCAATGCGGATAGGCGCAAGCTTTTTGCGCTTTTTTATAAGCTCCTCCATAACGTTGCGAAAATCCACATCATGGTCAAAAAGAGCCTCGTCGGCGTCTATATCCGCATTTCTTGTAATACGGAAAATGTTGCGGTCGCATACCTCGAAATTGGGGAAAACCTTATCCACAAAGTTGATAATCAGATCCTCCATAAGCATAAAGCGTATTTTTCCCTCTTCGCAGGGCAAAAATACGATACGCTTAAACACGTCGGACACGGTAAGGGGAACTACTCCCAAAACAATATGCTTGCTTCCGCCATGGGACTTTAAAGCTATCCCCGCATACAGCTCCTTATTTTTCAAAAAGGGCAAAGGGTGGGTTTTGTCCACGACGGTAGGGGACAGCAGGGGCAGGATCTCCTTTGTGAAGTATTTTTCTATCCACTGCGCTTCCTCGCCGTTCCGAGGGTTGTCGGGATAAACCTGCTCCACGCCGTATTCCTTAAGCCCCTCGATAATTTTTCTGTAGGCGTTTTCCTTTCTCGGCAGCAGCTCGGCAGTGCGGGCGGCAATTTTAGTAAGCTGCTCCGAGGGGGTAAGTCCTGTTTTGTTGTCCTTTTTTCCGTCCTTTAAGAGGGTCTGGTCATGGAGAGTACCTGCTCTCACCATAAAAAATTCGTCGAGATTGCTGCAGAAAATGGAAACAAAATTAAGCCGCTCCATAAGGGGGAGAGAGCAGTCCTCCGCTTCCTCCAGAACTCTTTCGTTAAATTTCAGCCATGAAAGCTCTCGGTTGTCAAAATAGTTGTTAAAAATTTCCTTCATAATTAAATCAGATCCTATTTTCTTTTCTGTTTTCTTTGTTCAATGAGGGGCAGCACCCCGAATTTATGAAAA
>DNUB01000139.1:0-480 GCA_003508605.1 Oscillospiraceae bacterium
TTTTAAAGGTATCGAATTTTGCCTTGCAAAATTACCAATTACCTTTTTATTATAAGGAGAACCGGTATGAATACTGTAACAAACCGCACCTTTGACAAAGAAAGAGCCTTCTACGGCCAACATGATATTACTGTACGGAGGTGTAAATTCGACGGTCCCGCCGACGGAGAAAGCGCATTTAAGGAATGCAGGAGAATTACGGCGGACGACTGCTTTTTCAATCTGCGTTACCCTTTCTGGCACAACGAAAATTTGAGAATTGCCGATTCGGAAATGACTGAGCTTTGCAGAGCTGCATTATGGTATTCAAGAAATATCGAGATCACAAATACAAAGCTCCACGGTATAAAGGCTCTGCGGGAATGCGGCGATGTAAAAATAAAAGGCTGCGATATTATTTCTCCCGAATTCGGCTGGTCTGTCAGCGGAAGTGAAATGACCGACTGCACAGTGAAAAGCGAATATTTTATGATGCGCTCC
>DNUB01000139.1:762-2435 GCA_003508605.1 Oscillospiraceae bacterium
AGCGAATATTTTATGATGCGCTCCGACAGCCTGAAATTTGCCAATGTACAGCTTAATGGTAAGTACTCATTTCAGTACGTTGAAAATTCCGTTTTTGAGAACTGCGTTTTTGATACTAAGGACGCTTTCTGGCACGCAAAAAACGTTATAGTTAAAAACAGCGTCGTCAAGGGCGAATATCTTGCATGGTACTGTGAAAACGTCACCTTTGAGAAATGCAAAATAATCGGCTCACAGCCGTTATGCTACTGTAAGGGGCTTAAGCTTGTAAGCTGCGAGATGACGGATACCGATCTTTGCTTTGAAAAATCCGAGGTGGAGGCAACTATAACCACACCTGTGATAAGCATAAAAAACCCGTTGTCGGGACACATTTATGTACCTTGCGCAGGTGAGATAATCCGTGACGATAAAAACTCAGAAGGAGAAATTATTACCGAAAAAAAATGCAGCTGCGCATAAAATGCGGTATGATCCGTTGTAATGCAAAGCCTCCGCTGACGGTCAAAGAACGGCGAATACTGATTTGAACAATTTCCAAAAACAGGAGAAGAGTAAAATATGGGCAAAGCCGATATGGATTGGTATACAGCGGGAAATTGGAACAACGACAGAATTTCCTACAATAAAGAAAAGAATGTTTTGTTCTTTGACGAAGCTCTGAAGCAGGAAGAAGCGACTATCAAATTTCCTGTTCCCGAAAACGCTAAATCTTTTTCCCTATCCTTTAAAATCGGAAACAGATATCCTATGGGGAAACCGGGAACTTGGGACTCTGCTTATGTAACGGTCGGATTCGGTGCAGAGGATAATTCGGAAAATGTAAACACACTAAGAACGCCTAACGTTACAGGAGAAGAAAAGTTTGTAAGTTATTCCCTCGGTACTGCGGAAAAGCCTGTGGGAATAATAGGAGACCCGGACTTCTTTTATTTTAAAATAAACGCAAGCAATGCAAGGGATGATGATCTTGATGTATATTTCGGTGATTTTGAATTAAATTTTTACGATTCGACGGGAGCGATTCAGTTTTCGGAATATGTTCCGTTCAAAAGGAACAAAACCTCGGAAAAGGTTTTTATGGGAGATCATATGGCGGGCTCCTTGATCGGGATTTATCTGCTGATTGCTTTTATAGCAGCCGTTTTCACAGTGGGGGTTATAAAAACAAAAAAGCAATACGGCTCTCATAATGAAAAGGAGGAATAAATGAATAAATCCCATAAGCGCAGAAATGCTACTGCAAAATTAATAATTGCGGCGATTTTAGTCCTTCATTTACTTGCATCATTTTTTGTGCTGTCTCATCTAACATATTATAAATACAATGATTGGTGGATAATAGGAAACAGTGCTTCAAATGTAAAAGAAAAATATGGTGAATTTGATATTGAAACCTCGGGACGTGTGGGCTATTATATTTATACGGATAATTACGGAATATTTTCCGATCATCTTAAACATTACTATTATATGTACTGTGACGGCGGCGGGAAGGTTTATAAAGTTGAAACGGGCTGTCAGCCGGGGGGATAATTTAAGGCAGCACCGCAAAATTAGGGATCGGCTTTTTTGCCGTTCAAAGTGCTTTGACACAGCCAAACACAAATGTTTCTACACTTTTTATGCAATCTGACGGAAAAATCTGCCGGGCATTCAAACGACAATATAAT
>DNUB01000139.1:2722-3138 GCA_003508605.1 Oscillospiraceae bacterium
TCAAACGACAATATAATCTTATCGGTTATCCTGAAAATTTATAATGCAAAAAACGGTCCGAAAAATTTTTTCCAAGGTGTTTACAAATCGTCCATCTTGTGATATAATTTTTAGGATAGCATAAATAGGGGATTTTTGTCATTCCCCAACATATTAAAGAGCTGTCTTTCAGTTCCTAAGAAAAAGATTTATGCAAAAAGGAGGATTTTTCCATGGCAAGACAAAAGCTTACGATGGACGGTAATAATGCCGCAGGTCATGTGTCCTATGCCTTTACCGAGGTTGCTGCAATTTACCCCATCACCCCTTCTTCCGTAATGGCCGAGGTTACTGATTCCTGGGCTACCGCAGGAAGAAAGAATGTTTTCGGCACAGAGGTAAAGGTAGTTGAAATGCAGTCTGAGGCAGGTGCGGCA
>DNUB01000139.1:3349-4570 GCA_003508605.1 Oscillospiraceae bacterium
TGTTATGGCAGAAGCTACAGATGAATGGGCAACTCAGGGAAGAAAGAACATTTTTGGAGAGACTGTTCAGGTTACTGAGATGCAGTCTGAGGCAGGTGCGGCAGGCGCAGTTCACGGCTCTCTTACCGCAGGTGCTCTGACCACTACTTACACCGCATCACAGGGCTTGCTCCTGATGATCCCTAATATGTACAAGATTGCAGGCGAGCTGCTTCCCAGCGTTATCCATGTTTCCGCCCGTGCGCTCGCTACTCATGCTCTGTCTATTTTCGGCGACCACAGCGACGTTTATGCATGCCGTCAGACAGGCTACGCTATGCTCTGTTCCACTAACCCTCAGGAGGTTATGGATTTGGGCGCAGTCGCTCACCTTTCCACAATCAAGGGCAAGGTTCCTTTCCTTCACTTCTTCGACGGCTTCAGAACCTCTCATGAGATTCAAAAAATCGAGGTTTGGGATTACGATACCTTAAAGGGTATGATCGATCAGGACGCTTTGGCTGATTTCAGAAACCGCGCTTTGAACCCCGAGCATCCCACTCTCCGCGGTACCGCTCAGAATCCCGACATATTCTTCCAGGCTAAGGAAGCTGCCAACAACTATTATAATGCACTTCCCGAAATCGTTACCGAATATATGGACAAGGTAAACAAGGAAATCGGAACAGACTACAAGCTGTTTAACTACTACGGCGCACCCGATGCCGAACAGGTTATCGTTGCTATGGGTTCTGTCTGCGATACTATTGAAGAAACTATTGATTACTTGCTTGCACAGGGCAAGAAGGTAGGCCTTGTTAAGGTAAGGCTTTACCGTCCTTTCTCCGTAAACGCATTTGTTGACGCTATTCCTTCTACCGTTAAGAAGATCAGCGTTCTTGACAGAACAAAAGAACCCGGCGCACTCGGCGAACCTCTTTATCTCGATGTTGTCGCCGCTCTCAGGCAGGCAGGCAAATTTACCGATGTTCCCGTATACAGCGGTCGTTACGGCTTGGGTTCAAAGGACTGCAACCCCGCACAGATTATTGCAGTTTACAACAATGACAGCAAGGAGCATTTTACAATCGGTATTGAGGACGATGTTACAAATCTTTCTCTGCCTATTACCGAAAACCCCAACACCACTCCCGAAGGCACAACCTGCTGCAAATTCTGGGGACTCGGTTCGGACGGCACCGTCGGTGCAAATAAGAACTCCATCAAGATCATCGGCGACAA
>DNUB01000139.1:4843-9860 GCA_003508605.1 Oscillospiraceae bacterium
GGCGCCAACAAGAACTCCATCAAGATCATCGGCGACCATACCGATATGTACGCACAGGCTTACTTTGCATATGACTCCAAAAAGTCAGGCGGCGTAACCATTTCTCACTTACGCTTCGGCAAGAGCCCGATAAAATCTACATATTTTGTTAACAAGGCTAACTTTGTTGCCTGCCATAATCCCAGCTATATTGACAAGTACAATATGGTTCAGGACGTTATCCCCGGCGGCAGCTTCCTGCTTAACTGTCAGTGGAGCGTTGACGAGCTTGACGAAAAGCTTCCCGCTCCCGTTAAGGCTTATATCGCCAAGAACAATATCAACTTCTACATCATCAACGCTATCAAGGTTGCAAAGGAAATCGGTTTGGGCAACAAAACCAACACCGTTCTCCAGTCCGCATTCTTCTCTATCGCCAACATTATCCCTGCCGAAGAGGCAAAGGACTATATGAAGAAGGCAGCTTACAAGTCATTCTCCAAGAAGGGCGAGGACATAGTTAATATGAACTATGCCGCCATTGACAGAGGTGCGGGAGAGGTTATCAAGGTTGATGTTCCCGCTTCCTGGGCAAGCTGCGAAGGCGAGCTTCCCGTTCACAAGGCAGTAAGCGACAGAAAAGACCTTGAAGCGTTCATTAACAATATTCAGACTCCCTGCAACGCACAAAGAGGAGACGAGCTTCCTGTTTCCACATTTACATCAATGCCCGACGGTACGTTCCCTCAGGGTTCTGCTGCCTTTGAAAAGCGCGGCATAGCCGTTGACGTTCCCGAGTGGATTCCCGAAAACTGTATCCAGTGCAACCAGTGTTCCGTTGTTTGTCCTCACGCTGTAATACGCCCTGTTATTATGACAGAGGAAGAAGCCAAGAACGGTCCTGCTTCAATGAAAACCAAGGACGCTACGGGTATGGCAGGCTATAAGTACACAATGGCTATTTCCGTTTTGGACTGCACAGGCTGCGGTGCTTGCGTAAACACCTGTCCCGCTAAGACCAAGGCTTTGGCTTTGAAGCCTCTTGACAGTCAGATAGCTGAGCAGGAAAGCTTTGACTATGCTCATAAGCTTCAGTCCAAGCCCGAGGTTCTTGAAAAGTTCAAGGAAACAACCGTTAAGGGCAGCCAGTTTAAACAGCCCCTCCTGGAGTTCTCGGGCGCATGTGCGGGCTGCGGTGAAACTCCTTATGCAAAGCTTGTTACACAGCTCTTCGGCGACAGAATGTATATTGCAAACGCAACGGGTTGCTCTTCGATTTGGGGAGGCTCCGCACCTTCAACTCCTTACACGGTAAACGCCGAGGGCAAGGGTCCCGCTTGGGGCAACTCACTGTTTGAAGATAATGCAGAGTTCGGTTTTGGTATGTTCCTTGCTCAGGACACACTGAGAGCGAGAGCACAGGCTCATTTAAAGGCTGTTGCCGAAAAACCCGGTGCGGAACATGCAAAGGAGCTTATTGACAAGTATTTTGAAACCGCAAACGACGGTGCGGCAAATGCCAAGGCTACAAAGGCTCTTGTATCTGCGCTTGAAGCTTGTCCTCATAAGGACGAGGATATGGCAGAGGTTCTTAAGCTTAAGGATTACCTCTCCAAGAAATCCAACTGGATCTTCGGCGGAGACGGCTGGGCTTACGATATCGGTTACGGCGGTGTTGACCATGTTCTCGCCAGCGGCAAGAATATCAATATAATGGTATTCGATACCGAGGTTTATTCCAACACAGGCGGACAGGCATCAAAGGCTACGCCTATCGGCGCAATAGCACAGTTTGCCGCAGGCGGTAAGGATATCAAGAATAAGGATCTTGCTGGAATCGCTATGAAGTACGGTTATGTATACGTTGCTCAGGTTTCTTTGGGCGCAGATAAGAACCAGTGCTTAAAGGCAATTCTGGAGGCGGAGGCTTACGACGGTCCTTCCCTTATTGTTTGCTATGCTCCTTGTATCAACCATGGTATCAAGGGCGGTTTGGCAATAGCGCAGCAGGTAGAAAAGGAAGCTGTTGAAGCAGGCTACTGGAACATCTTCAGATTTAATCCCGCTCTTGCAGCAGAAGGAAAGAATCCCTTCAGTTTGGATTGCAAGGCTCCCACAGGAGATTATAAGGCATTTATGATGAGAGAGGTTCGTTACAACTCACTTACTCGTCAGAATCCCGAAAAGGCAGCCGTTCTTTTTGACAAGGCAGTTGCTAACTCCAAGAAACGTTATGATGATTTGGTTGGACTTGTTGATTACTACAAGCCTGCCGAATAATCCCATACACAACAAAAAGGAATTGTAATAGCGCAAGTTTTAAAAATCATAATTTAATGTAGGAATTAAATTAGTACAAGCATTAAGCCGCATTTGAGTACACAGCAAATGCGGCTTTATGTTTATATTATAGAGTATCTTTAAAAAACTTTTTTGCTTAAGCAAGGTTTTTTGAGGTGTCCTGTATACAGAAAGGAGCTGTATTTATATGATACTTGAAGAATTTGACTCCGATAAAAATGCGGTCATAAATCCTGACATGATAGTAAGCAAAATAGAGGATTTTCCTGATATAACCGTTTCCTGTTTTTCCATGCATCTATTCACAAAACTGCTTGAATTTTTTGAACCGCAAAGAATAGGAGAATCCCACAGCGCAACAGGCATTGTGCCTATTTATAAGGTAAAATACAAGAACGAAACCTTTGCTATGTATCAATCGTTTGTGGGAGAACCCGCTTGTGCGGGATTGTATGAGGATATTATTGCCATGGGCAGCAAGTGTCTTATTCTTTTAGGCAACTGTGGAGTTCTTGACAAAGGCATAGAAGACTGCGGCATTATAATTCCCATAAAAGCCATAAGAGATGAAGGTTTAAGCTATCACTATGCCTCACCCGGTGATACCATTGAGGTAAACACCAAATACCGTGGTCTGTTTAAGGAAGTTTTGAGTGATTTTAACTATTCATATGTTGAAGGAATAACTTGGACCAACGATGCCTGTTACCGGGAAACAAAGGGAAAGGTAAGCAAGCGTAAGGAGCAGGGTGCAATCTGCGTGGAAATGGAATGTGCAGGTATGCAGGCTTTATGTAATTTCCGAAACACCGATTTTTTCCAGTTCTTCTATGCCGGAGATAATCTTGACCATTCGCAGTGGCAGCCACGAAGTATTTCAGGATATGTAAGACTGGACGACAAGAGTAAAATTGCATTACTTGCTTTTGAACTCGGCTTGAAAATTAAAGCTTTGAATAAACAATAAAACACCCTTCATGTTGAAGCATTATACAACATGATTATTGTTCTATTGAACAACACTGTGTTTTTCTATGATTTTTCCAACGACAAAAGCCACAGCTCCCCCAAAAAGCATACCTAATCCAAAATAAAACAAATAAATATGGTAAACCGACTCCGCACCTGCAATCTCAAATATTCCCTGTAAAACCGAAGCGCAGGCAATCGCCGCCACTCCCGAATTCCAAAGATTAACGCACAGACGACCGGGAAAGCGTATTTTAGCCGCAAGTGTGAAAACCAAACAGGGCAATGCACCCAAAACAAGCGGAATTACAAAAAGAAAGGTCATAAAAACCGAGTGTACACCATGTGAAAAGCTGTTATAAACAATATAAAAAACAAAACAAAAAGCCGCAGCACAAAGGTATATCAATAAGCCCTTTTTTGCAGAATTATTTATGTTTTTCTCGTCATAATTCTTTAAATTCTCATTCTCCGATGTAAACAATGTCGCTTATC
Organism: Oscillospiraceae bacterium; assembly: GCA_003508605.1. Classification (GTDB taxonomy): domain Bacteria; phylum Bacillota; class Clostridia; order Oscillospirales; family Ruminococcaceae; genus Ruminiclostridium_E. The sequence goes on from DNUB01000139.1 coordinate 8,588, forward strand.
CCCCTTTCACCAAAGCGTCTTCCATCTGTAGGAACATTTACGACTTTCCCCATAAACCACATAGTTGACGACCCTCCGCCGTCAAGATTATAGGCAGTGTTGCAGCCCTTACTCTTCATAAACAGGGCAAGACTGTTAAGGGAGAGTCCCCTGCTCTCATCTGTCCGTCCGTCTGAAACCACAAACAGGTAATGCAAGGGCGAAATCTGACCTATAGCTGTTCTCGGATTATCGTTCCAGGACATTTCCACCTCGGAATCCTCATTTACCAAAATCTCCGAATCGTTTATAAGCGCAGGACCGAAGCAGAAGATTTGAACCGCTCCCCTATCTGCCAAGGCTTGAGCGTCTATTTCAGGTTCTTTGTACACCTCCATATGACCGTCATCAAAAATTGCCATTCCGTCACATTGTTCGCCGCTTCTGCCGTTGGTGCGATACATATAACCGTTCCTCATTACATAGCCCGATTCTCTGAATCCGTAATAATCCCCGTTAATTGCGAATATTGCGTTATTATTTGCGGCGATAGTTGATGTATATTGTTTCAGGTTTCGTCCAAAAGAATCATTGGCAAGCCCCGCCTTTAACAGACTTGGATCCTTTATAACTACTTCTCCTATGTAAACCTCTGTATCATCTACCCTTTCGTAGGTTATGCTTATTAAGATGCTTGAGCTTTGATAGCCGGTTTCGGTTATTACGGCTTCCTCCGGTTCGGTAATTATCGGTTCTTCCGTAACCGCCGATGCAGTAACATCAAAGGTTTGCGCTTTGGAGGACTGACTTTCGGATACAAATATATCCTGTGTATTTGAAGTTTCCTTCGGTGTAATTACAGATAAGTCAGCAGTTGCTGCAGCTGTTGTGACTGTTGCAGCTGTTGCATCTGTTGTAATATTATTTTGTTCTGTAATGTCACCGATATAAACCAAATCCTTTGGAAGCACGAAGGTGTCAAGAAGCGTAAAAGTCACATACCCGGCCAACAGTATCCCGTAAACGGCCGACCAAAGGTAAGGAAATTTTATTTTATTGTTTTGATGTTTCATAATCCTGTTTTTAATCCAATCTCTGTCTTTAAAATATTGTAATTTTATCATAATTTGCAGCAGTTGTCAATATTTACGTATATTGTGGTTCTACTCCGAAAATTGTAGTGAATTATCAACAGTATTTTCCACCTTGCGGTGGGCTGTTTTATTTTTATAATCGCTTTGAGATTTGCCTTGCGGGTGCGCTTCTGCGGGGTTTTGAACTGCGTTTGGCTTTT
>DNUB01000139.1:10137-10260 GCA_003508605.1 Oscillospiraceae bacterium
TTTTTTACTGCGTTGGCTTTTTCAACTGCGTTTGGCTTTTGGAGAATTTTTACGTCCTACGGGTGCACCGCTGCCTTTACTGTCTTGCGGCGAGACACACTCCTGCGGGGCTTAGGGTGACAG
>DNUB01000295.1 GCA_003508605.1 Oscillospiraceae bacterium
ATTGTGCGGTGTTGCCTTAAATAGCTGACCCCTTGCAGGAACGACGAAAATCAGACTGCAGAGATTGTCTGCTTTCAGCCGGGTATCAGTGACTTTTAAAAGCCGAGCGCCTTAAGCACGGTCTTAGGTTTTTTAAGCCTTGATTTTCAAAAGCACTAAGTCGTCACTGATTCATAACGCTCTGACGGTTCTGCTGCAAATACTCGACAGGCAAAAACTCATCGGGCACATTGTAGCCCAATTCCTTAAGCTGAACGGCATAGTTGGGGTCTCTGAGCCTTTGTACCGATTCCTGTCTTTTCTTCTCGAGGGACTTTGCCTTAGAGCCTGTTTTCACACGAATGGAATCGATTATGCCTATAAACACCAAAACAATTCCCATAACTGCCAAAACGGGAAAAATCCTGTGATAACGGCCGGAATATATAATTTCCGTAATAAAAATTCCTGCGCAGGTCACAAACATAATTATTCCGACCAAAGCGGATTTTAAGCCTGTTTTAGCGTTCATCTCCGAGGGAGGAAAGCCGTCTATGGCTATTTCGTGATAGCTTCTGTCAACATAAGCACCCCTGCATTTTTTGCAGAATTTTATTGGACTGCCGTAAAGATATTGTTTTTGATCGCTTTGGGGTATTCTTTTTCCGCAGTTGGGACAGCGGATTCCGTCGGTATCGGGTATATGTGCCATTTCAATTTCTCTCCCTTGTTATTTTTAATATTGAAGCTCCTTTATTTATACCGCAAAAGACGGCTGCAAAAACAGATAAACAAAATAACCGGCATATGCCGCAAGCATTATAATGCCGCCCGCCTTTCCGAAGCTTTTATTCTTTATGCACAAAAGCCAAAGGATCAGAGCCGCTCCGATAGCCACGGCGGAGTCTATTATAAACGAATCCATAAATACAATAGGCGACGGGGAAACCAAAGCGGAAACTCCCAAAACAAAAAGAATATTGAATATATTGCTGCCGATTATATTGCCTATAGCTATGTCGGCTTTCCTTTTTCTCGCCGCCTGTATGCAGGTCACAAGCTCCGGAAGAGATGTTCCGAAGGCGACTACCGTAAGTCCGATTATACGGTCGTCCAAGCCTGCCGCTTCTGCGATTTTGGTTGCCCCGCTGACGGTAAAGTCGCTTCCCAGAACCACCATTGCAATGCCGATTATTACAAAAAATATCATCTTGGGAATAGAAGCGTTTTCGTCTATTTCGGGCACGTCGTCTGTAAGAGAAGGGTCGCCGCTTTTGGCAAGCTTAATTAAATAAACCATAAAGGCTGCGAACAGCACTGCCAGAATAACGCCGTCCATACGGTCGACGCTGCCTCCTATATAGCCTATCAGCAGCAAAACGGCGGTTATAAACGCCACAAAGGGAATTTCATACATAAACGTGGTTTTTTTAACCGAAAGCCTGCAAATAAGTCCCGAAATACCTAAAATCAACAGTATATTCATAATATTGCTGCCGAGAACGTTGCCCACAGCTATACCCGCATTGTTCTGAAAAGCGGAGGTTATGCTGATTGCCGCTTCGGGTGCGCTTGTGCCGAAGGCAACTATGGTAAGCCCGATAACTATCAGGGGAACCTTAAGCCTTGCCGCAATCTGAGAAGCACTGTCAACAAAAATGTCCGAGCCCTTAATAAGCCCAAAAAAACCTATTGCAAGAAAAACAACGGAAATCATTATATCCGCCGCTGTACTGTTAAAAAGTCCGCTGAAAAAATTTAAAATATAATCCGACATTTTTCATCCTTCTTGGCGGCAATATTTGAGCTTGCAAAGCCGCTTTTTTAATACTGTACTTTTGATCCTTAATCGATCTTTCAAAAATCGCCGCAGCTGTATGCGATACGGCAAGACGGTTTGACGAAGCAGTAATCGCAGGGTTTTTGCAAAGCGGTCTATAAGATAACAAGAATCAGTATTATATTCACCTGTTTTTATTGACCCTGCTGTGCTGTCTGCGTATTTCCAAAGCCGCATTGCGGCGTTCCCTTTGACGGTTGCGCTCCTGCTTCTTCCTTAATCTTTCTTCATTGGTTATCCTCTTTGCTTTAACCTTAACGCTGCGTTTCGGTCTGGCGGGCTTATCATAGCCCATAATATCGCCGTAGCGGGCTTTATACGCTTTTTTTGCTTCTCTGGGCAGCTTTTTGAACATTCGTTCGCTGTTGTATTCCCGAATTGCTGTATTGTAAACCGTAAGGAGCTTTTCCGCAATGGACTTTGTGCCCGAAGAGACTATCGATTCCCTTGACGTAAGCTTCAGCTTGTCGAGTTCTTCTTCGGAAAGGGATTTCAGGCGCATAATATGCCCGTACATCTCATCTGCGTTACGGAAGAAAAATCCGTTTACTCCCTCCTCTATCTGTTCCGTATTAAGCTCGTCTCTGATAGTCAGAACAGGCATACCTGTGGCTTGTCCCTCCATCATCGAAATTGAATGGCACTCGGTCAGCGATGCGGTAATATAGCAGTCGCAGGCGGCGTAATAGGGCGGTATGTCCTTATGCTCCACCCTGCCGGTAAACATCACCGTATCGGTTATGCCCAAGCTCTCTGCGTCCTGCCTAAATTCTTCAAGCTGCGGACCGCCGCCTATCAGCAAAAGCTTAACTCCGTCGGAGGGCTTAACGTTTTTCGCCCAATATTCGAGCAGCGTGCCTATGTTCTTTTCCTGTCCCATTCTTCCGCAGAAGCAGAACACAAGGTCGTTACCGTCGAAGCCGTATTTTTTTCTGATCTCAGCCGTTTTTTCCTTAGAGATAGTATATCTGTTAAACACATCGGTTTCCACCGAATTGGGAATTACGGTAACGGGCTTATCCACGCCGCAGCGGCGGAAATATTCCTCGACTTTTTTGGAGGGTCCCGTTATTGCGCTGGCTGCGGTGGCGAGGATTTTTGCATACTTGTGTGTGGCGGAGGTCAAAAGCTTTTGGGTAGGCGCATTGTTTGCTATATAATAAACATAATCGTCGTACATGGTGTGCATGGTATAAACCAAGGGTATTTTCAGGGTTCTTGCCATAAGCACTCCCGATATTCCTATCCCGAACTCGTTGTGAATATGGATAATATCGGGGTTAAAGTCCTTTATCATCTTTAATCTGTCTGCGCTCAGCGGAGAGGCGACGTCATAGCCGTATATTTTTTCAAGCTTTACCGCAGGACAGTACATAATATCCTTTGATACCTGTGTTTTCTCTACATTGGAATCGGCGGTAACGATTATAGCCTTGTGCCCCAAAAGCTCCAAACCCTCTTTTAACGTCTTGACATGGGTTACCACTCCGTTTACTGCGGGAAGATAAGTTTCAGTGAATAATGCGACTCTCATTTTAATTTCCTCGGTTAGAAGCTGTTCCAATAAAAATAGTGTGCGAATTACTGAGCATATTTTGTTAATGGCAAGCCAAAAGGGCTTCCGCCCATCAAGGATTTTTAACACGATGTTCTCAGTCATTTGCCCAAAGTCGATGCAGGGACGCACCTACAGCAAAGCAAATGACCAAACGCAAGTCAGCGGCAAAAATATGCCGAAAGACGTGCGCAGATTTCCATTGGAACAGCCTCTTAGATTCTGTTTTATTATATTGCCTTGACAAAGTGCAAGGTTAATTCAGAATTATTTTACACCATTTTTTGGAAAATATCAATACCTTGTATCAAATATGCTTAAACTGTGAACGAGATTTGGACTGCGATGTAAAAAATAGCTAAAAATTCTCCACAAAAAATAAAATAATTGACTAAAATGAAAAAATATGTTAAAATTGTAAAAGAAACTTCACCAACAAAAAGCAATAGTATGTAAAGGAGGAAAAGTGTTCGGGGCTCGGGACTTGTTTTAAAATATAGGCAATGCCCATTTTTATTCCCAAACAGTTAACTTCAAGAAAAAACAATGAAATCTTTGAAGAGGACGACGGGCGTTTTGGGAGAAAAATCCGACATTTCCGATTTTTAAACAAAGCCCTATAAAATTTCCCGGCACAAAATCGGTATGAGCCTTTCAATTAACAGAAGCAATGCGGAAGAAATGATAAAAAAAGCGGTTGAAAACAAGGAAATCAAGGTTTTTTATCAGCCCAAGTTTGATTCCATTAACGGTAAGGCGGTAGGCGCAGAGGCTTTGGCAAGGTGGATAAAAGAGGACGGTACGGTTATCCCTCCTGCGGAGTTTGTGCCGCTTTTAGAGGAGACGGGATATATAACCGTACTCGACTGGTATATGCTTGAGGAGGTTTGCGCCTTTTTAAAGAAACAGCTGAGCAGCGGCGGCAATACGGTAACGATATCCGTAAATTTTTCAAGAGTGCATACGGGAGAAGCGGATTATATAGAACGGCTTTGCAGAACCGTAGACGGCTTTTCCGTACCTCATGATATTATTGAAGTGGAGATCACCGAGTCGGCTATGGCGTGCGACGGCAACGATATTATAGATTTTATCGGCAAAATACGCAGCGCAGGCTTTTCCGTGTCAATAGACGATTTCGGCAGCGGTCTTTCCTCGCTGAACTTTGTAAAGGACGTTCCCGCCAACGTTATTAAAATAGACAAATCCCTTTTAAGCGAAAACTGTGAAAGCGAAAAGGAACGCATTGTATTGGAGAGCATTTTCGAATTTGCTCACAGATTAAAAATGACAACGGTAGCCGAGGGAGTGGAAACAAAGGAGCAGCTGGGCTTTTTGAGAACCTGCGGCTGCGAGGTTATACAGGGCTTTTTGTTCGCAAAGCCTATGCCCGAGGAGGATTTCAGAAAAGTTCTGTCCGATTCCTCCGAGCCCAAGGAAACCGAGGATATACTTATTACGCAGGCCCCTGCCAGCGCAACACAGCTTTTGCTTGATGTGGTATTCGGCAGATTCCCTCTTGTTATTATGAGCAATTTAAGCCGCAACAGCTTTTATATGATGGCCTACGAGCATTTTTCCACACGCTCCTGTCCCTCCACAGGAATTTACACCGAGCTTATTATGCACGGCGCATCAACAATGCACCCCGACGACAGACAGCTTTTTATTGATACCTTTGATTTGCGGGATCAGATAGAGGGCTACAACAAGGGACAGCGCACAAGAAAGGTCGTTACAAGACAGTTAGGCGACGACGGAGTATACCGCAGGGTGGAAACCACAAACTATTATGTGAAAAATCCCTCTGCCGACGACATTCTGGCAATAACTCTTTCGGAAACTATAGAATAGTCCCGTAAATTTTACATATTCTATCCGCAAGGACAAATAGCGGCAGTTACATAAGGGCATCTCTAAAAGCCTTGTTTAAGCAAAGTAGCGGGGAGTGCGCCGTCTCCTGTGCAAGCCTCCCCGCAAGGCAATACAGCCTTGCTTCTCCGGCTTTCCTTGAAGCCGGCACGCTCCTCCCCTTTTTGCTTTTCAAACCGATTTTCAGAGAAGCCTGTAATATACTCAAAAAAGTGATGCTCCCCGTCTTTTGCCATAGGCAAAAGGCAGAGACTTCATTAGTCGGCGGGATACGCGCCGGGTTTTCAGCGGGGCTAAGGTCTGAATTTTTCATAAATTCGGGATATTGCCACTGATTGAATCGGGAGGTTATAGCTGTGACTGCTATTTTTATTTGCGGAAAAAAGGAAGACAGGGATTTTTTCAATCTTTTCAGGGGCGTTTTGTCAAATAATTACCGAGTTACCTATATAAGCGACAATTCGGTATACCAATGGGGAAGCGGATACGAGCTTATTGCGGCGGATTTCGACGGTTACTGCCATATTTCTGCGGAAAATCCCGTTTTTCTCTTAAAAAAAGACTGTGTTCCGAATTTCTCCTTTCCCGCCGATTCAACGGTGATAGCTTTTTCGGAAAATGAAAGGCAGCTTTCCGCACTGAAAAATCAGCCTATCCACCCCATAACCTGCGGGTTTGTGAAAACCGACAGCTTTTCCTACACCAGCCTTTCGGACGAAAAGATAGTGGTCTCTCTAAATAGGGAGATAACAGCATTTTCGGGGAAAAAAATACTCCCCTTGGAGCTGCCTTTTGCAATTCCAAAGGAAGTGGATTTGTATTCGGTAATTGCCTTTACCGCTTTAAGAATTATGCTTGACGATTACAATTCGGAAATCGGAGAGCTGATATAATCACAATCCGAATGTCCCCCGCCTTTAAGCAAAAGTCAAGGACTCCGTTAGGCGGCGGGGTTCGTTTTTTTAAGCCGGTGCGGATAATTACAGTGTATATGTATTTTCCTACTGCTCCATTCCCAGCTTCAACGCTCTTATATTAGCGTCTATCAAATGGGCCTTTTTGGGCGGAACTACCTTTTTTACCGTCTTTTCAATCGTTTCCTCGTCCCCTAAGCCTGTTTCCTTTATCATTTTGCCCAAAAGAATAACGTTTGCCATTCCCTTAAGATCGTTTTCATTGGCAAGGGCCGTGGCGGGAACATAGTAGCAGTCTATATCCGTACGGTCGCTTTTCCCCTCTGCAAGGGAGCTGTCTATAAAGCATTTGCCGCCTGCCTTTACCGTTCCTATGAACTTGTCAAAGCTGGGGGTGTTCATAACCAGAAGCTGGTCGGGTTCAAGCACCAGCGGCGAGCCTATGGGATCGTCGCTGATACAAACGGAGCAATTGCAGGTGCCGCCTCTCATTTCCGGACCGTAGGAAGGCAGCCATGAAACCTGCTTTTTCTCATATAAGCCTAAGTATGCAAGCATTTTGCCGATAAACAGGATTCCCTGTCCGCCAAAGCCTGCCAAAAGAATTTCGTTGGTCATCTTATTGCACCCTCCTTAAATACTCCGAGAGGATAATAAGGGATCATCTCGTCCCTGACTCTTTGCAGAGCCTGTACGGGAGTTTTTCCCCAGTTGGTGGGGCAGGTGGAAAGAACCTCGATTATGGAAAAGCCCTGCTTGTTCTTCTGGAACTCAAAGCCCTTTCTTATCGCCTTCTTAGCCGTCATTACGGTTTTTGGATCGATTACGGTAACACGCTCCGCAAGCGCAACGCCGTCAAGCTGCGACAGCATTTCGCAGATCTTTACGGGAAAACCCTCAACGCTTGTGTTTCTGCCGTAGGGGGTCGTTTGCGTAACCTGTCCCGGCAGAGTGGTAGGAGCCATCTGTCCGCCTGTCATTCCGTAGGTGGTGTTATTGATAAAGATAACCGTTATATTTTCGCCTCTTGTGGCGGCATGCACCGTTTCCGCCGTGCCTATGGCTGCTAAGTCGCCGTCCCCCTGATAAGTGAAAACGAATTTGTCCGGATTGGCTCTCTTGATACCTGTGGCAACTGCGGGAGAACGTCCGTGAGAGGCCTCCAGCATATCGCAGTTAAAATAATCGTAAGCCATAACCGAACAGCCAACGGGACAAACGCCGATAGTGTCGCCCTCTATTCCCATTTCGTCGATTACCTCCGCCACAAGTCTGTGTACGATACCGTGAGTACAGCCCGGGCAGTAATGCAGCGGCACATCGCAAAGCGCATGAGGTCTTTTAAATTCGGGCATTACTTGTCGCCTCCCATCATTTCCCTGATTTTGTTCAATATTTCAGCGGGGCTTGGAATAACTCCGCCTGTTCTTCCAAAAAACTCCACGGGCTTTGAGCAGTTCAAAGCAAGCTTTACATCATCTACCATCTGTCCCATGGACATTTCAACGGTTAAGATTTTTCCTGCGTTTTCGCAGGCTTTGTTTATTTCCTTTTCGGGGAAGGGCCAAAGTGTGATCGGTCTGAACACGCCCGCCTTTATTCCCTCTTTTCTTGCAAGCTCCACGGCGGATTTTGCAAGTCTTGCAACCGAACCGTAGGCAGCGACAACGATTTGAGCGTCCTCGCACCTGTAGCTTTCGGCAAGGGTTTCCGACTCCTTGACCTGCTCATATCGCTTAAATCTTGCAACCACCTTTTCCTCCAGCTCCGCAGCCTGAAGATAAAGCGAATTTATGATATTGTGTTTTCTCTTGTTTCCGTGTCCGTTTGCCGCCCAAGGCTTATTTGAAGCGTCGGACATTTTTATTTCGGCGTCCTCGTCAAAAGCCACAGGCTCCATCATCTGACCTAAAAGTCCGTCCGCCAGAATAACGGCGGGCATTCTGTACTTATCCGCCAGATCAAAAGCCCTTGTAACGGTATCCGCCATTTCCTGAACGGTGGAGGGAGCGAATACCAGCGCATGAAAATCTCCGTGACCCAAAGCGTGAGTCACCTGCCAATAATCCGACTGGGAGGGCTGAATACCGCCCAATCCCGGACCGCCTCTTTGTACATTTATGATCACACAGGGCAGATCCGCTCCCGCTATGTAGGAAATTCCCTCTGTTTTAAGGGAGATTCCGGGAGAGGACGACGAGGTCATACAGCGAATACCCGAGCCTGCACAGCCGTAAACCATATTTATTGCGGCAATTTCGGATTCGGCCTGCAAGAAAACTCCGCCCACCTTGGGCATACGCTTTGAGAGGTATGCGGAAATTTCCGTCTGGGGAGTAATGGGGTAGCCGAAAAAGCACTTGCAGCCCGCTCTTATTGCAGCCTCCGCCAATGCCTCGTTGCCCTTCATAAGTGTAAGCTCGCTCATTTTCCTTCGCCTCCCTTAACAGTAATTGCACAGTCGGGACACATCATTGCGCAAAACGCACATCCGACACATTTTTCATCGTCAATGCAAACTGCGGTATAATAGCCCTTTTTGTTAAGCTTGTCCTGCTGAATGACCACTATTTTCTTGGGACAGGCGGTGGTGCAAAGCCCACAGCCCTTGCAGCGGTCAAAGTCTACCTGCATTTTTGACATTTCGGTCTCCTTTTCTTTGTTTAAATGAGGGGCAGTGCCCCGAATTTATGAAAAATCCGAGGGCGTAAGTCCCTCAGTCTTTCAATGAGAAACTGAGTCCTTCACTGAAAGAATGAATGAAGCCCGCCGCCTAAAGGCGAGGGACATTCGGATTTTGATTGTACTTATTTGCTGAATATTTTCGATGAAAGCAGCATTTCAAATTTGTAAAGAAGCTTCAAATCAAAGCGTATCACAGCAGCAAGAGAGTTGCTTTAACCGCCGACCTGTATATTTTTCGGCTTTTTGCCCTCAGTTGCGGCAATATGCCGATCCACGCAAAAACGAAATAAGCTCCGCCCCGGTCTTGTCTTGCAGACGCCTCCAAAAAGCTTGCTTGAGCAAAAACGGTTTTCTGAAATGTCCTTTTTTTAGTTCATAGTATGAAACAATCACGAATCAAGAATTTCCCGTATCTCTTCCTCCGAAAAACCTTTTTTGCGAAGCTTTGCAATAACGTTTGCTTCGCCCTCAGCTCTACCTTGTGCCATACCCTGTGCCCTGCCCTCTTCCAGGCCTTCTCTTCTGGCGTACTCTCTGATTCCGAATTCGTCGCGAAGCCATTTTTCCCTTTGCATTGCCATTTCCCGTATTTTTTCGTCTTCGCTCATTTCATGCATTATAACGACGGCTTTACCGATCTCTTCTACTCCGGTTTCCTTCAGCATATCCAATTCCTCCTCCGTTTCCGCATTTATCAGCTGCAGCCATAGCTTTTTTCGGTTGTTCCTGTCTATTTTTCCGTTTACCTTTTTAAGCTCAAAAAACAGTATCGAGCATTTGTCTGTCAACAGTTCATGCCTTTTTGTTTCAAGCAGTCTGAATGTGGAATAAGGCTCGCTGCAGTCAAACAGGTTAAAATTAAGAATGTTTATTGATATGGTCTGTTTTAAGCCTATATACTGCTCGCCCTTTTTCAGCTCTCCCATAAACATTTTAGACCAATAATAAAGTGCTCTTTCCCTGTAATCGGCTTGATTGTACACCTGAATCTCAACGTTTACTATTTTATCGTTAACGCTTAATTTAATATCAAGCTGACAATGCTTTCCTTCCTCCGTTTCGGGCAACAGCTCAGGATTGAGAACGTCGACCTTTTGTATCTCCTCCCTCGGTATGTCAAGGAGATCGGCTACAAAAGCTGTAAGCACGGTATTATCACTTGTGAAAAGCTTTTTAAAAA
>DNUB01000037.1 GCA_003508605.1 Oscillospiraceae bacterium
GGGGACATCGGATTTTGATTATCAAAAATGCGTTATGTAAAAGAATTTTGACGCAGCTTTTTAACAATGACAAATCGTTTTGATAGACATCGAGCCGAAAAAAAACGATAATATAGGTAATTAAAAAACGGGAGGTTAAAAAATGGTAATAGGCGTTCAAATTAAAAAAGCCCGCTTAAACGCCGGGTTTACCCAAGAGCAGGCGGCGGAGGCTCTCGGAGTAAGCAGGCAGACCATATCAAATTGGGAGAACGAAAAGACCCTTCCCGATATTATCAGCGTAGTAAAAATGAGCGACCTGTATAATATCAGTCTTGACCTTCTGCTAAAAGGGGGAGAACCTATGTCCGATTATCTGAATTATTTGCAGGACTGCACCGATGTGGTGAAAAGCAAAAATAATCTGTCAAAGCTTATACTGATTCTTGTTTCCTTTGTTATCTGGGCGTTTTCGCTGATGGTATTCTGGTTTATTATGGATTCGGGAGACGCTTTGGGCTACAGTGTGGTTTTCATTATGGGACTGATTCCCATAAATATATTCGTTTTTTCCTTAATAACAGGCATAAACGATTTCTGGGGCAAATGCAAATGGCTTTCCGTTCCCGTTTGGGGTATTCTGTATATGCTTTTGGAGTATGCCACCTTTAGTGCGAAAAATATGATTGCTTTTGAAAAAGTAAATATGCCCTACCCGGAATTATTTGCTGCAGGTGCGGCGGTGTCCCTTTTCGGATTGATTTTGGGCAAAGGGATTCGGGTTTTAAAAAGAAAGCTTCTTTTAAAAAGAGATATTGGGGGTTCGGAGCAGGAAAGCTGATTTTTCAAACAGAACCTAATACGAAAAAATCACCGCTGTGGTTTTATCCTTGGCGGTGATTTTTCATATTTTTTCGAAGATTCCTTTATGTCATACTAATTCTTAATTAAAATAAGACAAAGCCGACGGGCGTGGCGTTCCTGATCAAGGAAGACCCGACGCAGGAATATGCAGATATTTCAAGTCGGGCTGACGCAGAGCAGGGGTGCCACGGTCGGTGGATTTGTCTGATTTTAATTGAGATTTAGTATCAGTCTCTTTTGATAAAAATTATCAGAACTTAAGCTCATCAAGGGTAACGACTCCTTCATTATTATAAACCTTATCCAACAGCTCGTCGGAGGAATATTTTCCCGTAAGACGTCCGTCGGCGTCAATAAGACAATCTCCCTTATCAAGAGCAAAATAAAGCCATAAAGCGTTATCCTGCGCCATAATATCGGGATCGGGAGCAGTAAGGCAGTGAGTCATTGCGGCAGCTCTCGAAGATTTATAGTAAATCGTACCCATAAACCTTCCGTTTCCGCTGTCTCCCGTGGTATTGTATATATTTTCTCCCACAATATCCACATACTCGTCCCCGGGATAATAATCTCCCGAGCCGCCGTTCCATACCCAGATAAGATTGTTTAAGCCGTAAAATCCGTTAAACCGATTGACCATGGTTTTCCAAAGCCAGCGGAAGCACTCGGCGTTGCTCCACCAATAGCCCCCCTTGCCGCCGTCCGGGAGAGGAGAAAAAAGCACGGTAACGTTTTCCTCCTGCAGCTCCTTAAGAAAAGCGGCGGCATTGTCAAGATCCTGCATAAGCCTGTAGCATTCTCTGGAAATATCTCCGCTGCCGTAAAGAGCTTCTATGGTGTCCATTGAGGCTTCCGAAATATCTATATTTGTCTGAACCTTTGAAAAGTCAAAGTCGGTAAGCAGAGAAAGGTAATGGCTTTTATCCGACGGCGCATACCAATTCCAGCCGTAAGCCGCCAAGCCTCCCATTTTGCTCCATTCCTTAGCCAGCTCCAGCTCCTTTTCCCTTTCGCCGTAGTCCGGGCTTTTCTCTTGAGTACAACTTAAATCGCCCTGTCTTATGGCGGGAAGCCGGTCTGTAAGATTGTATATGGCGGCAATTTCCGCATTTGTGCCTGCCGTTACCTTTTGTCCCGCAAGAGTTTTTTTACCGTAAAATTCCGACAGCATTCCCATAGCTTTAACGGTTTTGTTGCTTGCATTGGGATTTATGGGGGCGTTGCTCATTATATAAAATCCGTTGCTTACGCTTCTGCCGTTTTCGATTTTTACCATATCCATATAGGCCATACCCGAAACGGATTGGAGAATTATGGTGTTATCGCCCTTTTTGAGGTAAATTCCCTCAATGGTAAAAGGGGTAAAGGCGGTTACGTCCTTTTGGTAGATAACGCCCTTTGATACGCCGTCAAAGGTTTCATAGCCCTCCTCGGAAACAATTCTGTTTCCGCCTACAATAACGTTTACCCCCGTATCAAATGCGCACATATAAAGGGTAAGCTTATAATACTGAGTCGAGGGGACATGAACCGTAAGGGCGGCGTATTCATGAGTGTCTATCTGTATATAGCCCGTACCCTCATAGCCCATTAAATACGTGTGCCTTTCGTTGTCGCATACTTCCTCAAGCTGGAAGGTTTCCGAAAAGCTTTCCTCGTTTATATTGACTTCCTTTACCTGATACTTGTCCGGTATGGATTTGTCCTCCTCTTCGGTTTTGGGCGGCTCCTCCGTGATAATCGCAGAGCTTGTGCCCGTGCCGTCCGCTATGGGGGGAGTATCGTACCCTATCCGTGTACAGCCCGTCAGCAAAAAGCAGGCAAGGGCGGTTACTGCCGCAAGCTTTATGCTTTTTTTGTTCGTATAGCTTTTTTCTATCATCTTAATCCTTCCAGCGTGCTATTGCCCTGTCACCCTCGTGAAGCTCCTCGCCGAAGCTTATTTCCTTGCCGTTTAAGGTAAGCTCGACTCCTCTGCCGCCGGGATTTTTTGTATCCAAATCGGCATATGTCATAAGCTCTAAGAAGGTATGCGGCTCTCCGTCATTTTTTTCGGGCAGGGTTATGGGCGAGCCGTTAAGGGTAAGGGTTATGGGCGGAATATACCCCTCGCTCACTCCGTAAACGTCATCGTTTAAATTTCTGCCGCTTGGCATACCCCTACGGAAAACCGCATCGGCTTCCTCCGCCGAGCTGCTGTTTAACCGGCTTGGCTCCTGCGGGGCGGGGCAGACCGCTTCCGTCTGTTCCGCCGCTTCGGTCTGCCCTGCCGCAGGGGCGGCGGGAAGAGCGGTATTGGCGGGGGCGTTTTTTTGCTGTGCCTCGGCCGCAGTCACGGGCTGCCGCACCGTGACAGGGGCAGCAGCGGCTTTTTCTCTCTGTAGGTTACCGGAGGACGCAGAAATGCCCGAATCGGCTCTCTGCACGGCCTGATTAAAATCCGAAGCGGCAAGGGTGTTAATGGTTCTGATCTCACCCTCCTCATCGGCTCCGCTTATTCCGTTTATTGCCTGTATTTTTCTGTTGATGTCATCTATGCCGCCCGAAGCCGTCTGACCGTTTGAAGCCGGGTCCATTCCCATAACCGAGGGAATAACCTTTATCGTGATATTATCTCCGTCGCAAAGGACATAACTCTGATCGGCCGCCTTTCCGTTTACCGAAAATCCCTCGGAGTATTCTATACCCACCGATTCCAGCAAATCGCCCAAGGTAAGAATACCGCCTGTAACGATGCTGTCGAGGGGCTGTATTTCATAATCGGGTTTTTGGGGCTTTCCGTTTGCCAGAACCTCAAGACCGAATTTGTAGCGTTTGCTGCCAAAGGTAACATATCCCGAATTGTACTTGCCGTAATCAATCTCATTCTGCAGCGTGGTATGAGCGTTTTCACCGTTTTTGGCAGGAATGAGGGTAACCTTGTCGCCTTGTGTAACAATGGTGGTAAGTCCCGCATTTTTGCCGTTTATTATTATCTCCGCCGAGGTCATCATTGTGCCCTTGCGGAAAACCTTATTGCCGTTCAGGGTAAAGGTAAGACCCTGACCCGAATGACCCATAATTTCCGCAGCCTTAAAGCCTGCCGCCGACAAAAGCTGAAATACCGTAAGCTTTTTGGTATCGAAAACTCTTACCTTTTTATCGTTTACGGTAATAACGGAAAAATCGTAGCCTCTGTCGTTCAAAGCGGTTACGCCGATACCGATGGGCGTTATATATTCCGCACCCATTTTAAAGCCGCCCACGTCGACGCCTCGGGCAAATTCGCTGTTTCCTACCGCAACTCTGTCCTCGTCTATATCCAGCCTATCCGCCACTAAGGTGGTGAGTCCCTTTATAAGGCTTCCGCCGCCTACAAGAAAAACAGCCTGAGGAGATCCGCCGTTTATTTTAAGTATGGCGTCGCATATCGTTCCCGCCAAATTATCCATGCTGGACAGAATGCTTTCGATAAAATCCTCCTGTGTAACGGTATGCTTAATGCCGAAAATGTCCTTATATGTAATGTCGCTTCCCGAGTCGGAGTCGTACTTCATTTGCTCCGCAGCGGCAAAATCCACAAGATAATTTTTTATTACCTCCTCGGTTATCTCGTCTCCCGCCACCGTTGCCATAGCGTAGGCGATAATCGAACCGTCCTTGGAAACGGCAATATCCGAGGTGCCTGCGCCGATATCCACAAGGGCAATATTTATAAGCCTTATTTCGGGCGGAATTATCACGTTCATAGCGGCAATAGGCTCCAGGGTAAGGCTCTGCACCTCTAATTTATTAAGCTCCATAACCGAGTACAGACCCTCTACCACAATGCCGGGAAGAAAGGCCACCACCATATTTATAAGTGCCTTCTGCCCCTTATGCCCCGTTAAGGATATCATCTTGTAATCGTCAAGGAGATAGCTTACCACATTATGCCCCACACAGTAAAAGAGAGTTCCGCCCTCCTTGGTTTCCTCGTCCAGCTGAGTCTGGGCAAGGGAAATTGTTTCCATCTCCATAGACGCCACCATTTCCTCGGTGATTATCTCGCTGTCGGAAATGTCAAATTCCTTTGAGACGTTTACGGTTTTCAAGGCGCGTCCTGCGGCGGCAATACAGGCTCTTTGCAGGGTGCAGCCGATTTTCTCCTCCAGCTGTGCCTTTACCTCGCCTACGATTTTAGCCACCTGCTTAATGTCCTCCACCTGTCCGTCGACCATGGCCCGGCGGGTATGGGGGTGTGAAACGCATTCGAGAATCTTAAAATTGTCTCCGTCCCTTTCGCCTATAATGCCAACAACGGTGCGTGTTCCTATATCGAGGGCAAAAATCCTGTCCCCCTGTTCGGCGGCGGCAGCTTTTTTGCCGTTTCTTTTTAAAATTTGCTCAATGTCCATAAGGTTTCTCCTGTATCAGTAGAATAAGGGCAATGCCGTAAAATAATGCGGTTTAAGTGATACTGCATAACAGACATCGGAATTATGCCGTAAAAAATGTACTGCAGGAGCCTGTTCTCGTTTTTGTGAGAACAAGCCCTACGGCTTAATCAATTTATCAAAGGTCTGCTTCTTTAAATATTCCTTTACTATTTCCGAAACGTCGGAAAAAGCCTGTCTGTAATTACAAGGAAGTCCGTCCGCACTGCAGTTGCAGCTATATCCCTCGGAAAGACAGCGGCTGAACCGATATTCGCCCTCAACGATTTCAATTACGTCGTAAAGGGAGATTTCCTTTACGGGCTTAATTAAGCGGTAGCCTCCGTATACGCCCTTGTAGCTTTTTACAAGACCGCCGCTTACCAATTTCCGAAGTATTTTAAGGGCAAATCTTAAGGGCACATCGGTGCTTTCCGAAATGGTTCCTGCGTCTATGCAGCTTTTAATTCCGTTGTCCCCCTTTAAGGATTCCTTCCCCAATGTATCAACAATCCTGATAGCATAGTCCGTTTCAAGTGTAATGTGCATTTATGTTCCTTTCAAATATCCTTTGAATGTGCATATGTATAAAGGACTCCGTAAAACCCGGCGGCCGTTAATCCAGAAAGTCCCTTAATTTCTTGCTGCGGGAGGGGTGGCGCAGCTTGCGGAGAGCCTTTGCCTCTATCTGCCTTATGCGCTCTCTTGTTACCTCAAATCTTTGTCCCACCTCTTCAAGGGTTCTGGGACGTCCGTCCTCCAAACCGAATCTAAGGCGCAGCACCTTTTCTTCCCGCTCGGTAAGAGTGCCCAATACCTCGTCAAGCTGCTCCTTTAAAAGGGAAAGGGAGGCTACCTCGGCAGGGGCAGGCGCAAGCTCGTCGGGGATAAAATCCCCCAAGTGGCTGTCCTCCTCCTCGCCGATAGGAGTTTCAAGGGAAACGGGATCCTGGCTTATGCGTATTATCTCTCTTACACGCTCCACAGGCATATTCAGCTCGTTGGAAATTTCCTCGACGCTGGGCTCATGTCCGTTTTTATGAAGCAGCTGGCTTGAAACCTTCTTTACCTTTGTGATGGTTTCAACCATGTGTACGGGAATGCGGATAGTTCTCGCCTGATCCGCAATGGCGCGTGTTATGGCCTGTCTTATCCACCATGTGGCATAGGTGGAAAACTTGTAGCCCTTTCGGTAGTCGAATTTCTCCACCGCCTTAAGCAGTCCCATATTGCCCTCTTGAATAAGGTCGAGAAACTGCATTCCTCTGCCCACATATCTTTTTGCAATGCTGACAACAAGCCGCAGGTTAGCCTCGGTCAGTCTTTTTCTTGCGAACTGATCCCCCTGGCTTTTGCGCATGGCAAGGGCAATTTCCTCCTCAGCGGTAAGCAGGGGAACCACGCCGATTTCCTTAAGGTAGATCTTAACGGGGTCGTCAATGGTAATTCCTTCCGTGGAAAGAGCCAAATCCAAGTCGTCCTCCCCCGTAAAATCAAGGGCGGTATCAAGATCCTCGTCGGTTATAAAATCGTCGACAATATCTATATTATTGCTTTCAAAATCGTCATAAAGCTTGTTGATCTGATCCACATCGAAATTCATATCCTCAAGAACGTCGTTAATTTCCTTTGTGGTCAGCTTTCCTTCCTTTTTTCCCCGTTCTAAAAGCTCGGTTACAGTATTTTTTCCGTTTTCAGCCATTTTTTTACTTCCTTTTATTTTGTGTTTTGCTTCGGGCAGTTGCTGCCCGTTTTTTTCGTTTTTGTTTAGGTTTATCCTGCCTTTAGCCGCCGACCTTTTTTCTTATCAGCTCCATTTGCTTCAGCATTTCCTCCTCGGAAAGCTCGGAGGGCTTTTTTCCTCCGTACCTGTCTCGGTGATTTTCCAAAACCCTTATATATTCCTCAAGTCTTTCCTTCTGATACGGCAAAAGGCTGTTTTCTCTTATTATACCCGTTATTTTTCCCATTTCCTGCGCCGAAAATTCCTCTCCGAGAGCGGATAGATCAACGCTTTCGCCGTTTTTTATCCGTCTTGCCGCCGCCCCATACAGCTTTCCGCAAAATTCGTCTTTAAAATCCTCCTCGGAAAGCCTTTTCTCTATTTTAGGCAGCAGATCGGGGGAATGGATGATAAAGGCAATGACTCCTCTTTGGGCTTTTTCCGCAGGTGAAAGAAGGGAATGGGGAACCAAGCCGTCCCCTCTTTTTTTCGGCGGATTTATAAGCTCTCTTGCCTCGTTTTTCCTTGCCGCAAACGCCAGAGCCCTTCTTTTTTCGTCCACCGCCTTTTCGATTTCGCCCGCATTCAGTCCGCAAAGCTTTGCGGTATCGTTTATGTAAACCATTCGGTCTATTTTATTTTCAATTGATGCCAGCAGATTTACCGCTTTTTTAAGATAGGAGGATTTTCCCTCGGGAGTATCCATATCAAGTCCCAAGGCAAGCTTTTTCAGCTCAAAGCTTATTGCCCCTCCCGATTTTTCCAGAAGAAGCCTGAACCCGTCGGCACCGTACTTTTTAACATATTCGTCAGGATCCTTTGCGCCGCTCATCTGCAAAACCCTTGCTTCGACACCTGCTTCTCCCAAAAGATTTATGGCTTTCATGGTGGCTTTTTGCCCTGCGCCGTCGCTGTCGTAGCTTATAACCACCTCCTCGCAGTACTGCCGCATAAGCCTCGCCTGTTCGGGGGTAATGGCTGTGCCGAGAGTGGCAACGGCATTGTCGAAGCCCGCCTGATTAAGACTTATAACATCCATATAGCCCTCGCACAAAATAAGGTATTTTTCCTTTGTGTTTTTGGCGAAATTAAGGCTGAACAGACTGTTCCTCTTATGAAACACAAGGGTTTCGTCGCTGTTTAGATATTTTGCGGGAGCGTCGGGTTCAAGGGTTCGTCCGCCGAAGCCTATAATGTTCCCCCTTCTGTCTATTATGGGGAACATTACCCTGTTTCGGAATTTATCATAGCTGTGATTGTTTTTTTGGGCAAGGAGAGCGGCGTCCAGCAGCTCCCTTTCGGTACAGCCTATGGAAAGCATATGATTTTTCAAGGCGTCCCAGCTGTCGGGCGCAAAGCCCAAGCCGTATTTTCTGACGGTATTTTCGCTAAGCTGCCTTTGCTGCAGATACTGCCGCCCGGGAAGTCCCTTTTCCGAAAGCAGGATATCTCTGAAAAACCTTGCAGCCTGCCTGTTGATTTCCAGCATACGCTGCTTTGCTTCCGCTCTTTTGTCAAGGGAATCCTCGGGCAAGGGAATATTTGCCCTTTGGGCTAAAAATTTGACGCTTTCTACATAGTCAAGATGCTCGATAAGTCTTATAAAGGTGATCACGTCTCCCCCTGCGCCGCAGCCGAAGCAGTAAAAGCTTTGGGTATCGGTGTAGATGTGGCAGGAGGGCGTTTTTTCGGAATGAAAGGGGCAAAGGCAGACGTTGTCCCGTCCCGCCCGCTTTAAGGAAATATAGGAGGAAGCGACGGAGGCAATCTCGTTGGCGTCGCGAACCTGTTCTATAAATTCGTTTGGCAGTGCCACGGTCTTTTTATTTCCTCCTTTTTAAAAACTTTAGCGTATGGGATTTTTAGAGATTTCCTGCAGTGCCTTTGGGAACCTAATCTCATATCCACGACTTGGGAATAAACAGCTCCTTATACATATCCACCGCAAAATCATCGGTCATTCCGGAAATATAGTCGCAAACGGCTCTTTCCTTTCCGTCCTCTTCCGCAATATTTATATAAAGCGGCGGCATTTTTTCGGGGTGATCCGAGTAGTACCCATACAGGCTTTTCACCACATGACAAGCCTTGTCCTTTTCGGCGGTAGTAGGCTTTGCGTAATATACATTCTGAAACATAAAGGAGCGGAGCAGGTCATGCGCCTTTTGTGTTTCCCCGTCGTATTTTATTTCGTTTTTTCCGCTGCTGTTTTCAATAATGGAATTAACCAATGCGGTTATTCTCTGTGATTTCGTATGCCCCAAAACATCTGTGGCTTCCTTTGGCAAATCCTCCTCCTTAAGCACCCCGCCCCTGATTGCGTCCTCGATATCATGGTTTATGTAGGCAATTTTGTCCGAAAGCTTTACAACCACGCCCTCTAAGGTGTCGGCGGTCATATTGGTGTGGCAGAGAATGCCGTTTTTTACCGGTAAGGTAAGGTTAAGCCCCTCGCCGCTGCGCTCTATGCGCTCCACTACTCTTACGGACTGCTCATAATGCTTAAAGCCGCCCTCGTACAGCTCCGACAAGGTTCTTTCCCCGTCATGTCCGAAGGGGGTATGCCCCAAATCGTGCCCCAGGGCAATAGCTTCGGTCAAGTCCTCGTTGAGCCTTAACGCTCTTGCCACGGTTCTTGCAATCTGAGCTACTTCAAGAGTATGGGTAAGACGGGTGCGGTAGTGGTCGGATTTTGGTATGAGGAAAACCTGCGTTTTATGCTTCAGCCGCCGAAAGGAGCTGCAGTGTATAATTCTGTCCCTGTCCCTTTGAAATTCGGTCCTTATCGGGCAGGGCTCCTCGTCCCGTTCTCTGTTTCCGGCATAAACGCTTTTACAGGCAAAGGGGGAAAGCATAAGCTCTTCGTTTTTTATGGTGACCTCTCTCGGCAGCATAGCATATCTCCTTATGTAAAGCTCGGCGTAAATTTTGAACAATGTTTTCAATGAGGGGCAACGCCCGAATTTATGAAAAATCCGAGGGGCGGGGTCCCCTCAGAGTTTCAGTTGGGACTGGGTCCCCCACTGAAAGACTGAACGGA
>DNUB01000210.1 GCA_003508605.1 Oscillospiraceae bacterium
TTTTATCTTTTTTCGATTTTGGAAGTTGAACCGGACTTTTGGGTTCTTATGCGAAAATCTCAGTAACATAATGCGGTTTCTCTAAAAATCGGTTTGAAGGGCGGAAAGGAAGGCGGGGGCTGTCTTAATTTCCGCCCATAGGCAGTTTTACGTCTCTGTCAAAATCTTTTTTCTTCCTTTAAACACAAGCTCTCAGGCTATTTCCTTAAGCAGCTCTTCCTCAGCCTTGTCCGCATCCTTATGGCAGATCAAATAAGCAATATTTCCTTTGCTGCCCACAACGGTGGCCTCTGTAGATTCAACCTGTCCGGGATAATAGGCAAAATCACGTATGAGGGATTCTTTTCTTTTTTCAAGGCTGTCAACGACCTGTTCGATATTTTCCTCTTTAGCTCTTATAATGATGATCTCCACCACATCGACGCTTAGCATCTGCTGAATTACGGCATATTCCTCCGTTAGGGACAAATCGATACCTATACCGTCTATTGTATCCTTATCCGTTACCTTTACGGTTTTGGGAAATTTCACGGAGTTTAAGACAATTTCCGCCAATTCCGCCGCCGTTTTCTGCAAAGCTTCCTCGCTTACTGAAGAGGCAGGTGAGGAGGATACCGTGTTTTCCGCTTTCTGTCCGTTTTCGGAACAGCCCGCAAGAGAAATCAGAAGAGTGAATACCGTAAAACAAATTACCGCAAGGCACTCAAAAAACCTTTTCATCCATAAATCTCCTTTTTTGCCTAAGACCGCAAAATCTTATAATCCGTTCTTATTTTCAAATCTTTCTCTGATTATATTTTGTACATATTCATTATTTTTATCATTATACCAGGGCAGCTTATCCAAAGTAATACAGTAATTGTTATCAAAAAATCTCTTTAAATCCTCATTTGAGAATTTCTCACTGTTAGGCACGGGAAGTCCCTTTTCGTCCAACACGGGTCTGTGGTTTTCGTTCATTTTATAAACGAAGCTGCCCCACCATGGAAGCCACCAGAGCCACTTAACGCTTTCCCTTTTAAGATTTTCCGGATCCGGCATATAGCCGCATTCGGAAAGCGCCGCCATTTTGCCGCAGGTGTAGGAGGTAACTTCAAGATATTTTTCCTTTTGCGAGGAATGATCGAGAGGCTTTTGAGAATAAATATCTTCTCCGCATATGTCATAGGTGTTTGGGTCTACCGCCATTTCCTCCGACTGTCCGTTCCATATCCAGATAAGATTTGTAAGCTTATGGTAATTTTCCAGTCTGTCAAAAATCATATACCAAAGCTTTTTATAGGCGGATACGGACTCCTCCGCATTCTCGTTTCTTCTCCCCCACCAAAACCAGTTTCCCGCCGCCTCGTGCAGGGGACGCCACAAAACAGGAACACCCTCTTTTTCAAACTCCCTTAAAGCAAAAGCAACCCGATCTATTCTGTCAATTGCAAACTCATATTCCTTAGTACCCACAGTTACCGCCTTTATAATATCAAAGCTTGTTTTCTTTTGGTAATCCGTGGTTTTGTAGTAAAACGACCAATCGCAGCCCTCCATATTGTCCATATCGTCGGGAGCGTACCAATGCCAGCATAGAGTGATTATGCAGCCGCTTTTCTTAGCCCATTCAAGAGCCCTTTCCCACTGATGAACACAGCCGTCACGGTCGATATCCATCATATCATAGCCCCGAACCGAAGGCAGCCTTCCCGTAATGCTGTAATAGACCCAATCCTCCAGCTCCTCCTTCTGCAGATACTGTTGTCCGGCAAGTATATGTTTTCCGTACACGGATTTCAGGTACTCAAAAAGTGCCCTTGTGTTTTTGTCCGCATTTTTTGAAACAAGACAAGCGGGATCCGCCGCTCTGCTTTTTAATTCGGAAAAAAGCCTGTCAAAATCAGTTGTATATTTCATATAACCACCTAAATAATAACGAAAAAGCCTAAGCTTGCACTAAATCCGATTTAAAAGCTTTTTTACGTTTTTAAATCGGGAATTAGTATTAGCATTGATATTCATGAAAAAGCTGTCCGAACATAGCTGCGCACCTCTGCAAAAATATTATACAGAAGTGCGCAGCTGTGTTAAATTTTTTAAATTTTGTCTCCAAAAAGATTGTTTCCTTGTTGGGCTAAAATAGCGTTCAAATCAGGCTTTGACGTCAAGCAGAGAGCCTATGCCTTCGGTGGGAGCGGGAATTTGTTCAATAGCCTCAACCATCTGTGCGCCTGCTGCTTCCTGACTGTCCATCATATTCTTAAACATTTTCAAAGAAGCGGCAGTCTGAACGTTCTGCTGTGCCATATTTACCGACAGTGCAGCAATATATGAAACATAATCCATATCGACACTTCCTTTCCGTTAATGATTTTTTCTATTCTATGGGGATATTCTATCACAGTTTTTTCCATATGTCAACGGTATTAAAGAATAGTTTTTTCATCAACCTCTTTTTTCAGCATTTCGCACAATTCTGTTATGGACATCTTGCCAATATCACCACGCTTGCGGCATCTTACGGAAGCATTCTTCTCCTCGACCTCGTTATCGCCGATGACAAGCATATAGTTGATTCTGTTTAACTGCGCTTCACGTATCTTGTAGCCGATCTTTTCGCTTCTTGTATCAATCTCATAACGGATTCCTATTTTGCCAAGAGCTTCTGCAATCTCATAACAAAATTCGTTGTGACGATCGGCTATAGGCATTATCTTGACCTGAACGGGAGAAAGCCAAAGGGGAAATTTTCCCGCAAAATGCTCGGTAAGAATGCCGATAAACCGCTCAATAGAGCCGAATGCCACACGGTGAATCATAATAGGCTGATGCTTTTGCCCGTCGGCACCGGTATATTCCGCACCGAACCGCATAGGAAGCTGGAAGTCAAGCTGAATTGTGCCGCACTGCCATGTGCGCCCGATAGAATCCTCAAGGTGAAAATCTATTTTAGGACCGTAAAATGCACCGTCGCCCTCATTGACAACATAAGGCATATTCATTTCATCCAGGGCGTTTCTTAAACCGTTTGTTGCCATTTCCCAGTCTTCAAGCGAACCGAGGTGATCCTCGGGCATAGTGGAAAGCTCCACATGATACTTAAAGCCAAACAGAGTATAGACCTCGTCTATCAGGCGTACAACACCCTTAATCTGTTCCGTGATCTGTTCACGTGTCATATATATGTGCGCATCGTCCTGAGTGAAGCAGCGCACCCGCATTAAGCCATGAAGCTGACCGGATTTTTCATGGCGGTGAACCAAGCCGAGCTCGCCCAATTTCAAAGGAAGATCCTTGTAAGAACGGGGCTCCATTTTATACACAAGCATACCGCCGGGGCAATTCATGGGCTTTATTGCAAACTCGGTGTCGTCGATGGTGGTGGTATACATATTGTTCTTGTAATGATCCCAATGTCCCGAGGTCTCCCAAAGCTGCCTGTTAAGCATAATGGGGGTGCTGATTTCAAGGTAGCCCTCACGCTCGTGAATTTCATGCCAGTATTTAAGCAAAGTGTTCTTCAGCACCATACCCTTCGGAAGAAAGAAGGGAAATCCGGGGCCCTCCTCCATAAGCGTAAAAAGACCCATCTCCTTGCCTATTTTTCTATGATCCCTCTTTTTGGCTTCTTCGATCATATCAAGATATTCCTGCAATTGGGAAGCCTTGGGGAATGCAGTACCGTAAATACGGGAAAGCATCTTGTTTTTTTCGCTGCCTCTCCAGTAAGCTCCGGTTGCGGAGGTGAGCTTAAACGCCTTAACGGCGGAAACATTCATAAGATGAGGACCGGCACACAAATCCGTAAAGTCCCCCTGTGTATAAAAGCTGATATTCTCTCCCTTATCGGCATGCTCCCTGCAAAGCTCGACCTTATAGGGTTCTTTTTCCTCTTCAAGCTTTTTCAGTGCCTCTTCGGGAGAAAGATAAAACTGAACCGGTTCCGCTCCCTCCTTAACGATCTTCTTCATTTCGGTCTCTATTTTTTCCAGATCCTCTGCGGAAAACGGCGTTTCCTTGTCAAAATCATAGTAGAAGCCGTTATCGATAGCAGGGCCGATGGCCAGCTTTACGTCGGGAAACAGTCTTTTGACCGCTTGTGCAAGTATATGGGAAGCAGTGTGACGAAAAGCCCTTCTGCCGTCCTCGTCATCAAACGTAAGTATTTCAAGCGAGGAGTCCTTATCGATGCAAGTTCGCAGGTCGCACACTTTTCCGTCAATTTTTGCGGCACAGGCTGCTCTTGCCAGACCTGCACTGATGTCCTTGGCAATGTCATAGGCGGTGGTGCCGTTCTGATACTCCTTTACAACATTGTCTTTTAATGTGATACGCATCATCAATTCCTCCATTTTTTAAAATTTTACGGTAAAATCCGTATTTCATTATTTTATCACTTTAAGAGGAAAATGTCAATGTTTTTTAAGCGTGTGGTTTCCTGTGGTTTTGCTCCGAAAATCGTAATGACTTTATCGGCAATATTTTTCACCTTGCGGTGGGCGGTTTTGTTTTTATAATCGCTTTGGGGGTGGCTTTCGTTTTGCAGCAGTGATCCTGCGGGGGCTTTTTAAACTGCGTTTGGCTTTTGGTGATTTTTACCTCCTGCGGGCGTACCGCTGCCTTTTCAGTCTTTGGTGATTTTTACCTCCTGCGGGCGCACCGCTGCCTTTACCGTCTTTGGTGATTTTTACCTCCTGCGGGCG
>DNUB01000307.1:0-435 GCA_003508605.1 Oscillospiraceae bacterium
GAATTTGCAGCTTTTGTCTGAAATTCGATTCTGCGGCACTTTAGTGCCGCAGGGCGGCAATTTCGCTAAAGAAATACGTTCAATACGAATCTTGCCAAAATCTTTAATTTTGGCTGTCGCCTTTTAAGACGGCATCAAACAATAGACTCGTCTATTGTTTGATTAAAGATTAGTATTATATCAGGTGCCGATCAAAATACCCTGCAATCAAAACAACGTCATTTGCGCCGTTCTGTCAAGCCCTTCAAAAACTCCCATTTCTTCCAGCTTCTGCATAACGGTTTTATTTATACCGCCTTGAATTTGAATATCCTCAACGCTGATAAAATCTTTTTTGTCAATAATATCCTTAATTGCCTTCGCCGCATTTTCTCCGCAGCCGTCCACAGCAAGCAAGGGAAGTCTTAAATTGCCGTCCTCAATAACATATCTTGT
>DNUB01000307.1:664-12315 GCA_003508605.1 Oscillospiraceae bacterium
TGTGGCGTCGCTTTTTAAATAATTAACAGGCAAAAACTTAATGCCTCGGTTAAGCATTTCATAAATCAGCAAATATGCTTCAACCATTGACTTTTCCTTAGGACCTGCGTCAGGATTGGCTTGAATCTGCTGAATACGGCTTTTAACCGCAGATTTTCCCTCCAATACCGTTTTAACCTCGATATTTTCGGTATGCTTGGTTAAAATTGCCGCATAAAAGGCAGAGGGACGGTATATTTTAAACCAGCCCAATTTTACCGCACCGGTTACATAAGCCGCCGCATGCGCTTTAGGGAACATATACTTAATTTTTTTACAGCTTTCCACATACCAATCGGGAACGTTATTGTCCTTAAAGGCCTGATAAATGGTATCGTCAAAAAGCTTTTTTGCATTTCCCTTACGTGTGATTTCCATTATTTTAAAGGCAAGACCCGGTTCAACGCCCTTATGCATAAGGTAAACCATTATGTTGTCACGGGTTCCTATTACCTCGGAAATGGTGCAGGTGCCATTGGCGATAAGATCCTTTGCGTTGCCCACATACACGTCCGTGCCGTGAGAAAGCCCGGAAATCTGCAAAAGGTCGGAAAAAAGCTTGGGCTTTGAATCCTTCAGCATCTGAATGGTAAAGCTCGTTCCAAATTCGGGGAGTCCGTATGTTCCCAAAGGCAGCAGCGCAGGGTCTTCCTCTTCAAAATTGAGTGCCTTGGTGGAGGTAAACAAGCTTAGAACCTGTGAATCGGAGGTGGGAATATCCGCAATTTTTAACCCGGTGGAATCCTCCAAATGCTTATAAAGTGTGGGAACATCATGCCCCAGCTCGTCAAGCTTTAGTATGGTGTCATGCAAAGCATGGAAGTCAAAGTGTGTTGTAATAACATCCTTTGTAGCATCGTCGGCAGGTCTTTGAACCGGCGAAAAATCGTATATTTCATATGCATCGGGAACGACGACCATTCCGCCGGGATGCTGCGAGGTGGTGCGTTTAACGCCTGTAAAGCCTATGGCGAGCCTGGTCATTTCCGCATTGTTATATGTTCTGCCCTTTTCCTGCATATACTTTTTAACAAAACCCAGTGCGGTTTTGTCCTGTATAGCTGAAATCGTACCTGCCTTGAACACATGATCCTTACCGAAAAGCTCTTCCGTATATCTGTGTGACTGAGCCTGATATTCGCCGCTGAAGTTAAGGTCAATATCGGGGGCTTTATCTCCCTTAAATCCGAGAAAGGTTTCAAAAGGAATATCGTGTCCGTCCCTTTCCATTTCCTCGCCGCAAACTGGACAGTTTTTAGCAGGAAGGTCATATCCTGACTGAACTGTACCATCGGTAATAAATTCATTATGGCGGCATTTTTTACATCTGTAATGAGGGGGTAAGGGATTGACCTCGGAGATCCCCGACAAGGTAGCTACTACGGAAGAACCCACCGAACCCCTCGAGCCTACCAGATAACCGCATTCGTTGGACTTTTTAACAAGCTTCTGCGCTATCATATAAAGCACCGAGAAGCCGTATTTTATAATGGCATTAAGCTCCTTGTTGAGCCTGTCTTCAACCACCTTCGGCAGTTCATCTCCGTACAGCTCATGAGCCTTGTTCCAGCAAAGGCTCTGCAGCTCCTCCTCCGCTCCGTCGATATAAGGAGTATACGTGCCAAGGGGAATAGGCCGCAAATCCTCAACCATATCCGCTATTTTATTGGTATTGGTAACAACCACCTCATAAGCTTTTTCAGCACCTAAATAAGCAAATTCCTCCAGCATTTCCTCCGTTGTGCGCAAATACAGCGGTGCTTGATATGCGGCGTCGTTATAGCCCTGACCCGTTTGCAGTATTTCACGGAATATGGCGTTTTCCTTATCCATAAAATGCACGTCGCAGGTGGCGACAACAGGCTTATTCAACTTTTCTCCAAGGGCAACTATCTTTTTGTTTATCTCCTGCAAATCCTCTACAGAGTTTACCTTGCCCTCTCTTAAAAGAAACATATTGTTGCCCACAGGCTGAATTTCCAGGTAGTCGTAGAAATTGGCGATCTCTTGTATACTTTCCTCGGATCTGCCCTCGAAAATAGCTCTGTACAGTTCTCCTGCTTCACACGCACTGCCGATTATCAGCCCTTCACGGTGATTTTTCAGCTCCGACATCGGTATGCGGGGCTTTTTAAAATAATAATTAAGGTTGGAATAGGATATAAGCTTGTACAGATTTTTAAGTCCCGTATTGTTTTTGGCAATAATAATCTGATGGTACGCAGGCATTTTTTTAACGTCTATATTTCCCACAGCCGTATTTAAATCGCCTAATTTTTCAATAGTTCTGCCCTTTGAAGAGATATCTATAAGCTTGATAAAAATCATTGCAAGCATTTTCGCATCATCGCTTGCCCTGTGATGGTTAAAATCCCCGCAGCCCAATTCATCAGCCATGGCGTCAAGGGTATACTTCTTTTTATTGGGTATAGCCGCCCTGCACAGCTTTAAGGTATCTATATAGGGGTTGTGAAAGCTTATTTTATTTCTCTCGCAGGCAACACGTATGAAGGAAGTGTCAAAATCCGCATTGTGAGCTATAAGCGGCGCATCTCCGCAAAACTCCAAAAATTTTAATACTGCTTCCCCTTCGCTTGGCGCATCGGCTACCATTTCATCGGTAATGCCCGTTAGTTCCGTTATATTTTCGGGGATATGCTTTTGGGGATTTACAAAGGTGTTAAATTCCTCCGCAACCTCTAAATTACGCAGTCTTACCGCTCCGATTTCGGTAATTCTTTCAGAAGCCTGTGAAAGACCTGTTGTTTCTATATCAAAAACTATTATATCATCATTAATAGAACGGTTGGTGCAGCCCTCCACCAATGAATGCCCGTCATTGACAAAGTATGCCTCCATACCGAACAGGATTTTAAACTTAGTGTCGGGATTTCCTTTCCTTATGGCGTTTAGCGCATTCATAGCATCG
The DNA here is from genome assembly GCA_003508605.1 of Oscillospiraceae bacterium. Lineage (GTDB taxonomy): Bacteria > Bacillota > Clostridia > Oscillospirales > Ruminococcaceae > Ruminiclostridium_E. The sequence goes on from DNUB01000307.1 coordinate 3,633, forward strand.
GGATAAGCCTGTACGTTTCCGTGGTCGGTAATTGCCACAGCCTTGTGACCCCACTCAAAGGCTCTTTTTACCAGATCTCCTGCGGGAGTTATTCCGTCCAGGTCGGACATATTTGTGTGAAGGTGAAGCTCCACACGCTTTTCGAGCGCATTATCCTTTTTTCTGATTTTCTTCACCTTCATTATGGACTTAGGCTCAAGGTAATTTGATTTTGTAAAGGTATCAAATTTAAAATCTCCGTTTACAAGCAGGGTGTTTCCGTTTTTTATAAAGCCGAAATCTCCCGCTTTTTCGGAATCGGTAAATACCCTTAGAGTCTGGGAGTTGGTATAATCCGTAAAGAATGCGGTTATAATCGTATATTTTCCGTCTTTAATCGTTTTTTCTTCAACGCTGAAAACTTCTCCCCAAAATGTTACGTCATTTTGCTCGTCAAATACATCGCTCATAGCTACAGGAGGGTTATTGACAGCCTTGCCCGCCAGCAGCTCAGCCTCGTTTTCCAAAATGTCGGATTCAAACATCAGCGGAACTTTTTCGGGTTCCTTATGTACGGTCATACCCCTTGAACGCTTTTGAGGGACGCTTCCGACTCCGCCCGAGTAACCTTCCTTATAGCTTTTCCTTTTTTCTCCGTCAGAAGGCGGCGGAGCGGGAATATACGCTTCGGGAGGGGGAGGAGGAAGACTTACATCGTCAAGCTTTATCTTTTCCTCTCTGTTGTCTATGTCAACGGCGGTAACTCCGTCAAAAATGACATTTATTGATACATCAAAAAAGCCTTTGGCGTATTTTTCGATTTCCTTATCGATCTTACTTTCACTCAGTATATCGCCGCCGCCGTTTTTTAAGCTGATCTCATATATTCCGTCGCCCTCGGAAATTTCCGCATTGTTTAAATATCCGTTTATTTTTCCTTTTAACGATGGCTTTGAACGCATCATTTCAATTATATGATAAAGCATATCGGAGGAAAATAATACCGAAGGGTACTTCGGATATATTTCCGCCGATTTCAGCCCAAGCTCCCTTGCTATTATCTCGCCGGCTGTGATTATGTCATTCGCTTCGGGAACATCGTCCATTAACAGCTGAATAAGCATTGTTTTACTTTTTTTATTATATATGATCGAACATACCTCGCCGCCGCTTACTTCCTTGCCAAAATCGGCATTTTCAAATAAATCGCATAACTTTTTTGACATCTCGTTTTTCCTCTGTATATTAACAATTTAAAGCGTATTCGCATAAAATCCCTATGCAGACCTTCGGGTAATACTGTAACCCCGACAAAGCAAAGGTTTCGGGAATGTTATCACATTATAAACAGAAATAGGCAAAATGTGCATACTTACCTTTGCGCAAACACGCAGCAACCGAATAATCGGGAAAATCCCCCAAAAACGCTGCCCTCAATTAAAGCTTGTCTATTTCTTCAAGCAAGACCGGGAGCAGTTCTTCCTCCCTTACCTTGCAAATTATCTTTCCTTTTTTGAAAACAAGACCCTCGCCATTCCCTCCGGCTATACCTATATCCGCTTCTCTCGCCTCTCCCGGACCGTTGACAATACAGCCCATAACTGCGACCTTAATATTTTTATGTACATTCGCCACGGCTTCCTCGACCTTATGAGCCAAGCCGATCAAATCTATCTGAGTTCTGCCGCAGGTAGGACAGGAAACTATTTCAACGGTATTTTTCCCTCTGCCCGCCGCAGCTAATATATCATTAGCCGCCTTAATTTCGAGAAGAGGATTTTCCGTAAGGGAAACTCTTATTGTATCCCCTATTCCGTCGCAAAGCAAGGAACCTATTCCTATGGCGGATTTTATAACGCCCATTCTCTCCGTTCCCGCTTCGGTAACACCCAAATGCAGGGGATAATCGCATTTTTCGTTAAGCAGCCGATATGCCCTTATCATAACGGGCACAGAGGAAGCTTTTATGGAAATTACCGTGTCTTCAAAATCCTGACGCTCCAAAAGCCTGACATGGTTTAATGCGCTTTCAACCAGGGCTTCAGCACAGGGAGAACCGTATTTTTCAAGCAGAGGTTTTTCCAAAGAACCCGAATTAACTCCGACCCTTATAGGAATATTGTATCGCCTGCAAGCTCTGCAGACCTCCCTGACCTTATCCTCCGAGCCTACATTTCCCGGATTTATCCTAAGCTTATCCACTCCCATTTCGGCACATTTTAAGGCGATTTTATAATCAAAGTGAATATCCGCTACCAATGGAATGGAAATCCTGTTTTTTATTGCAGGAATAAGCTGCGCCGCTTCAACGGCAGGCACAGAGACTCTCACAATCTCACACCCGGCCTTTTCCAGCTGAACAGCCTGATTAACATTTCCTTCAACATCTTCATAGGGTATGTTAAGCATTGACTGAACATAAATATTTCCGTCGCCTAAGGTTAAGCCTCCGACCTTTACTTTCTTTTTCAAAATAACACTTCCCTCTAATACTGTCCGTAAATCAGATACGGAATAATCCGCATAAAATATGTCCGGCGCAGAAAAAACAACGCTATACGCCATACGGCATGGCAGCTTGACGCCGTAAAAGCACAGGATTTTCCACAGATCTTCGTAAAATTTGTATAAATTTTTTCGGCGAATAACCGTGTTTATCCCGTAACCAGCTTAATAATATCGTTAAAGGTAATAACAAGCATCAGCAGCATAAGCGCAGCAAACCCGATAAAATGGACTATTCCCTCATGTTCGGGCTTAATAGGTCTGCGCCGTATAAGCTCTATTACAAGAAAAATAATTCTGCTGCCGTCAAGAGCCGGAATAGGCAAAAGATTCATTATTCCTAAATTTATGGTAATAAACGCTACCATAGAAAGAAAGTTTACCGCATTTTCCTTAAAGTTAGCTCCCGACGTAGTTGTCTGAGTAATAACCGAAACGGTGCCCACCGGTCCCGAAAGATCGTTTAAGCCATAGGTTCCGCTGACAAGATCAATAAGTGAAATCCATACAAGCCTTCCGTAGCTTGCAGCCTCCTTAAAGCTGTAGGCGAATAAGTTTCCGAAATTTATTTTATAGGCACGCACTATAAAGTCTACGGAAACACTGTTTCCCCTCTCGCTGCTTACGGCTGCAAAGCGGACGTCATCAAGGGTTATTGTTTCTCCGTCCCGTTTAACCTTAAAGGAATAGCTGATAAATTTCTCGTTTTCATCCGCCTTCATCGCTTTATTCTGTAAGGCATATGATATATCCATAGAGCTCCATATGGAATGACCGTTAATGCTGATTATTTCGTCGCCCTCCTGCAAATACTCGGACGATACGGGGTTGTCTCCGCCGAATTTTGCAATTTCCGGAGTGATTACAATACCGCTTATAATAATTACCACTGCGCATATGATAACGCCTAAGACCAAATTCATAACCGGTCCTGCCGCAAGTACAATCATTCGCTGCCAAACGGGCTTATTCCTAAAGCTCCTGGGATCGTCGCTTTCCTCGTCTTCTCCAAGCTGAACCGAGCCGCCCAAGGGCAAAAGCTTGACGGTATACAAGGTTTCCTTGCCCTGTATTTTAAAAAGTCTCGGTCCCATTCCCAAAGAAAACTCACTGACCTTCATTCCGCAGGCTTTGGCTGCAAAAAAATGACCCATCTCATGAATAATTATCATAAGACAAAAAGCAAGTATTGCTAAAACAATAGTAAAAAAAGTCATATTGTCTCCTTTAACAGTCATAATTTTTGTTCTAAACTATTCTATTTTCTGTCTCTTTTTCTGTATCCAAAATTATTTCGGGAGTAAGCTCCTTTGAAAAGCTTACATTTTCCATAGCCCACCGTATTTTTTCGCTTATCTCAAAAAATCTGATCCTATCCTCCAAAAACAGCCTGACGGCGACTTCGTTGGCTTTGTTCATAATACAAGGCATATTCCCGCCTTTTTTTAATGCATATCTTGCTAAATCCATACAGGGAAATACGCGGTCATCCGGTTTTTCAAAGGTCAGGCAGCCTATATCGGTTAGAGACAGCGGCTTTGCGGGCGAATTAAATCTTTTGGGATAAGTTAAAGCAAGCTGAATAGGTATTCTCATATCGGGCATACCAAGCTGCCCTATTACAGAGCCGTCTTCAAATTCCACTGCGGAATGAAGAATGCTTTGCGGGTGAACGACTATTTCCACCTGCTCGGCAGAAGCTCCGAAAAGCCACACCGCTTCAATAAGCTCCAACCCTTTATTCATCATCGTTGCGCTGTCTATGGTTATCTTTGCGCCCATAGACCAATTCGGATGCTTTAATGCCTGCTCCTTTGTAACATTTGCAAGCCGCTCTTTTGTATATCCCCTGAACGGTCCTCCCGAAGCGGTAAGGATAATCCTTTTAAGCTTATTCCCCATGCTTCCCATAAGAGACTGAAAAATTGCCGAATGCTCGCTGTCAATAGGCAAAAGCCGCACTCCCTTTTCCTTTGCGGCAGCGGTAATGATTTCTCCGCCTACCACCAAAGTCTCCTTATTTGCCAAAGCGACGTTATTTCCTGCGTTTATGGCTGTAAGAGTAGGAACAAAGCCCGCCATACCCACAACAGCGTTTACCGTGCTGTCACAGGGCAAGGCGGCAAGCTCACAGATTCCCTTTTTTCCGCAAAGAACTTTTACGGGAATATCGGAAACGGACTTTTTTAGCTCAAGGTATTTACTTTCATCGGCAACGCATACATATTCGGGCAGAAAATCTCTTGCCTGCTCCTCCAGCAGCTTGATATTACTGCCGGCGGACAACGCCTTCACCGTTATATTATGCAGCCTTGCCACCTCTAATACCTGCGTTCCTATCGAACCTGTAGAGCCTAAAAGAACTATTTCCTTCATAATGAAAAATTAAGCCGAAATTATACCAAGCCTTATGACAATGACATACCAATGCAGCAACGGCATTTGTAAAGTATTGCCCAGGCTTAATACAATTCGGCGGTTTCCTCCTAAAGTATAATTAAGGGTGAAAAAAATTTAAATACGAAGTAAAGGAACGGCGCAACAAATAAAACGCTGTCAAATCTGTCGAGAATGCCGCCGTGACCGGGCAAAATAGAACCGAAATCCTTTACCATACACTGCCTTTTTAACAAAGAAGCGGAAAAATCACCGATAACACTTAGCACCGCTCCTACAACAGCCAAGGGAATCAGCAGCAAAACGTTTACACTGAAGTCGGTTTCCCCACTTATCAGGCTGTCAAACAAGGGATAGCCAAGTCCTACGATAATTACAAAAACAACCGAAAATGCAAGACCGCCGAAAAAGCCCTCCCAGGATTTTTTAGGGCTTATCTTAGGTGCCATTTTGTGCTTTCCCATCGCCGAACCGATAAAATAAGCACCCGCATCGCTGATCCAAGCAATAAGAAAGGTCAATACAACATAAAAAATTCCGTGCTCGAAATCCTTTTGCATAAATATTATAGTGCTTAAGGAAAGGGGTATCAAAAAAGATACAAAGGTCATAAGAGCTATTTCCTGAAATTTTACTTTTTCATGATCGAAAAGCATAATCACAAACATTATCAGCAAAAACAGCCCCGAAAGAGCGGGGAAAAATCTAATAAGCTGATTGAAGCACAAAAAGGTAGGCAAAACAGCTACAAATACCATACACACTACCGCAATTCCCTTATTGGAAAAATATTTTGTAGCTATCAGAATTTCTCCCACAGCCAAAACGGAAACCACGGTCAGCGCAATCATCATTACAACGGTATTGTCAAGCCATAATACCAAAATCAGCAACGGCAGCAGAATTACGGCCGTCAATATTCTTTTTAGCATAAATAAACCAACCTAAACTCCGCCAAAGCGGCGGTTTCTTTCAGAATATTCTCTTAAAGCCTTAATTAAATCATTTTCGGTAAAATCAGGCCACAAAACATCCATAAATACATATTCGGCATAAGAGCTTTGCCATATCAGAAAATTTGAAAGCCTTTGCTCTCCGCTGGGACGGATAATTAAATCCACTTCAGGCAACCCCTCGGTATAAAGCAAGGAGGAAAACTTATCCTCGTTTAGTTCTTCAAGCGTTATTTTTCCTTCCCTATAAAGCTCCGCTGCTTTTTTAGCGGCATTGACTATTTCTTCCCTGCCGCCGTAATTCAGTGCAATGCAGCACCACATTCCCGTATTATCGGAATACATATTTTCAGCCTGAATCATTTTGTCCACAACTTTCTGAGGAAGTTTGCTTCTGTCCCCCAAAAACCTTATGCGGATATTTTTGGAATCAAGCTTAAGCATCTCGTCCATAAAGCTGCAAAACAGCTTCATAAGGGCGTCTACCTCTTCCTTGGGTCTTGACCAGTTTTCGGTTGAAAAAGCGTAAAAGGTCACACAGGGTATACCGAGCCTTACGCAGCTGTCAAGACAGCTTTTAAAGGCCTTTGCCCCCTGTGAATGTCCCGCCGCTCTGGGAAGGAAGCGTTTTTTTGCCCAACGTCCGTTTCCATCCATTATAATGCCGATATGTCTTATGCCAAGCTCCTTAATAAAATCCCTGTCAGACATACTATTTACTATATTGTCATTATTTCCTTTTCTTTTTCCTTGCCTACAGAGTCAACCTTGTCGCAAAACTGATCGGTAAGCTTTTGAATATCCTTTTCGGCATTTTTCATATCGTCCTCCGTAATTTCGGAGTTTTTCTTCATAGCCTTAAACTTATCCAAAGCCTCGCGTCGGATATTGCGTATAGTTACCTTTCCCTCCTCGCAATACTTTGAAACCTGCTTAACAAGCTCTTTTCTTCTCTCCTCGGTAAGCTGCGGAAAAACAATTCTGATGCACTTGCCGTCATTTGTGGGAGTTATTCCGATATCGCTTGCCATAATAGCCTTTTCAATAGATTTTAAGGAGGAAATATCCCAAGGCTGAATAACAAGAATCCGTGCCTCCGAAACAGACACAGCCGCCATGGCGTTTATCTGTGTGGGAGAACCGTAATAATCTACTGTGATTTTGTCCAAAACCGCAGGATTTGCACGTCCTGCGCGAATTGTGGAAAACTTATGCTCCAGCGAGGATATGCACTTTTCCATTTTTGTTTTTGCAGAATCAAGAACCTCTTTCATAATTACAGTTCCTTTCATAAAAAATTATTTATTCGTTTATATTGTTATTGACCAACGTTCCTACCTTTTTGCCCAAAACGGCGTCATATATATTATCGGGACGGTTAAGATCGAAAACTATAAGCGGAATGTCGTTATCGCTGCACATCGCAGCAGCAGTTCCGTCAAGCACCATAAGTCCCGCCGCCAAAATATCGCGATGGCTTAAATGATCAAACTTAACTGCGTCATTATAACGATTGGGATCTTTATCATAAACTCCGTCAACCATTGTAGCCTTAAGCAAAACGTCAACATCAAGCTCCGCCGCTCTTAACGAGGCGGCAGAATCTGTGGAAAAGAACGGGCTTCCCGTACCGCATCCGAAAATGACTATTCTTCCCTTTGCAAAATGCCTGATCGCCTTCTGTCTGATATACGGTTCGGCAATAGAACGCATTTCAATAGCCGTCTGTACTCTTACTTCGCAGCCCAGACTCTCAAGAACGTCGGCAACAGCAAGGGCGTTCATGGTTGTGGCAAGCATACCGATGTGGTCGGCTCTTACTCTATCCATCGTGCCGCTGTCTCTTCCTCTCCAGAAGTTGCCGCCGCCTACTACAATACCTATTTCCGTACCGATGTCATAGCATTTTTTTATACTTTTGCAAATTCCTTCAATAGTGGGAAAATCAAGACCTGTTTTCTTTTTTCCGGATAAAGCCTCTCCGCTTAATTTAAGCAATATGCGTTTATATTTTGGTGTGACCGTTCCTTCGCTCATAGTGTTCTCCTTTTTAGTGTTTGATGAGAGGAATTACCCCGAATTTATGAAAAGTTCGTGGGCGTAAGCCCCTCAGGTTTTCAGCGGTGAAATGCTGCTCCCGCTGAAAGACCGAATGCGACCCGCCGCCTAATGGAGTCTTTTCCTTTGCCGACGGCAATAGGCGGGGACATCTGGATTTTAATTATATATCAATAATCCAAAACTCTTATTTTTCCCTTTATCTCGGCAAATTCAGAAAGATTAAGGCAATCCTGTTCAAATCTTCTTTCTTCAATCCTTTCGGTAATAAATGCGGCTTCTTCGGTCAACTCCCCTTCCCTGTGAAGAATATGCAGCGTTCCCCACATTTTTTCCGCTGTTTCCAAGGCTTTAGTTTTGTCGCTGCAAATCAGCCGTACATAAAATTTGTTTTCAAGATCTTTGTAATCAACTACAAATTCACCCTGTGAATCTTCCCAATAAAGCGATTTACTGTTATCGTTCATTTTGGCGGCAATAATTATGTCCGAGACAACTGCACTTGCAGTAGGCAGCTTACCGGCTCCTTTTCCGTAAAAAACAACGTCTCCCGTTGCATCACCGCTGACCAGAATGGCGTTAAATACGTCATTAACACTTGAAAGCTGACTGCTGCCTGAAATGAAGGCGGGGCATACCATAACCGCAGCCTTATTCCCTCTTCTGCTTGCCCAGCCTATAAGCTTTACGGCACCGCCGAAATCATTGCAGTACATTACATCTTCGTTAGTTATTCCTGTTATTCCCTCAGTATGAACATATTTGGGATAAACATGCTTTCCGAAAGCAAG
>DNUB01000307.1:12604-13297 GCA_003508605.1 Oscillospiraceae bacterium
ATAAACATGCTTTCCGAAAGCAAGTGAAGCTAAAATACATATTTTACGGCAAGCGTCATGACCCTCCACGTCTGCAGACGGGTTTCTCTCCGCATAACCCAAGCTTTGAGCAGTTTTCAACGCATCCTCAAATGTCATTTGTTCATTTATCATTTTTGTTAATATAAAATTGGTCGTACCGTTGAGAATGCCCGCAATGTCGTCGATTTCATTGGCGGAAAGGCAGTGGTGAAGAGGTCTGATTATGGGAATACCGCCGCCGACGCTTGCCTCAAAAAAGAAGTTTACATTATGTTCTCTCGCCGTTTTAAGAAGCTCCGCACCTTTTTCAGCCACAAGCTCCTTATTTGATGTAACAACGCTTTTCCCCTTTTCAAGCAGTGATTTTACATATTTGTAAGCAGGATCAAGCCCTCCCATAACTTCTACGACAACCGATACCTCGGAATCGTTTAGAATTATATTAAAATCCTTAATAAATTTATTTTTATATGGAGAATCCTCAAAATCTCTTAAATCAAGAATGTATTTAAGCTCAATATCTTCTCCCACCTTTTCTTTAATACTTTCATGGTTTTTATAGAATACTTCCACAGTGCCTGAACCTACCACCCCGTATCCCATTACAGCTATTTTTTTCATTAGCACTTCCCCTTTTTTGTTCTATTTGATGCTACCATAAAAGAGAATTTT
>DNUB01000118.1:0-1027 GCA_003508605.1 Oscillospiraceae bacterium
GCAATTGTTTTTTGTTTATTATTGAACTTGAAATTCTTGTGTGAGCGTATCTTACAAATGTGAAAGAGTATATTCACAAAGTATATTTACAAATGTTAAGGAGCATATGCTGTATTCTGTCGACAGGAATTTCGGCAGCCGAACGAATCGGCGGATATTTGAAAAGCCGCTTTGCCAAAAATTTCCTCCGCTTTCCCCAAAGCAGACCGTAATCAACATCATCCTTCTTATCGGTCAGTACTCGGTTTTTTAATTCTTAAGGCTCTGCAGAGGCGCCGGAATCCGTCCCCCCCTGTCAATAAACTTGGAGCAGTCGAATCGGTTCACCTTCATAACGGGTCCGCTGCCGAAAAGCCCGCCGAACTCAAGAATCTCGCCCTCCTTCATGCCTATGGCGGGGATTACACGAACCGCAGTGGTTTTGCTGTTTACCATGCCTATTGCCGCTTCGTCCGCAATAATTCCCGAAATAACGGAGGGGGGAATATCTCCGGGAACCACCGCCATATCAAGACCCACCGAGCAAACCGCCGTCATTGCTTCTAACTTTTCAAGACAAAGAGAACCGCATTTGACTGCGTCGATCATTCCTGCGTCCTCGGAAACGGGGATAAATGCGCCCGAAAGACCGCCTACATGAGAGGAAGCCATTACGCCGCCCTTTTTAACGGCGTCGTTAAGCAAAGCAAGAGCAGCGGTAGTGCCGTAAGCTCCGCAGCCTTCAAGCCCCATTTCCTCCAAAATATGAGCCACGCTGTCCCCAACTGCGGGAGTGGGGGCAAGAGACAGATCCACTATGCCAAAGGGTACGCCTAAGGCCTTGCTTGCCTCCGTGCCCACCAGCTGTCCCATACGTGTTATTTTAAAGGCGGTTCTTTTGATGACCTCCGCTATTTCGCTTATATCCGCATCGGGCATTTTTGCAAGAGCGGCTCTTACGACTCCCGGACCGCTTACCCCTACATTTATAACGGTGTCCGGCTCGCCCACACCGTGGAAAGCTCCCGCCATAAAGGGATTGTCCTCC
>DNUB01000118.1:1336-8453 GCA_003508605.1 Oscillospiraceae bacterium
CCCGCCATAAAGGGATTGTCCTCCACCGCATTGCAGAAAACCACTATTTTTGCCGCACCGAAGCAGTGATTATCGACAGTCGCCCTTGCACTGTCAACAATGATCTGTCCCATCAGCTTTACGGCGTCCATATTTATTCCCGCACGGGTAGAGCCTATGTTTACGGAGGAGCATACCTTGGTGGTTTCCGCAAGAGCCTCGGGAATAGATAGGATAAGCTCCCTGTCCCCTGCCGAAAATCCCTTGTGCACCAAAGCGGAATAGCCTCCGACGTAGTTTACCCCCGTACCCTCCGCAACCCTTTGCAGAGTTTGGGCAAATTTAACGGGGCTTCCCTTTGCCGAAGCCGCAAGCATAGCTATGGGGGTTACCGAAAGACGCTTGTTGATAATGGGAATACCGTAGCGTTTTTCTATCTCCTCGCCCGTTTTTACGTGATTTTCCGCCGCTCTCATCATTTTTTCGTAAATCTTGCCGCAGGCGCGGTCAATATTACTGTCAATGCAGTCAAGCAGCGAAATGCCCATAGTAATGGTGCGTATGTCAAGATTTTCCTCTTGAATCATCTTTATAGTTTCAAGTATATCGTTTGTGCTGACCATTTAATTGTTTCCTTCCGATAAAGTTAAATCAAGACGTATTAAAGTCCTCTTATGATTGTTCCGTCCCCGCCGTGTCACACATGGTGCATCGAATTGAAAATGTCCTCATGCATAACGTGTACCTGCAGGTTCATTTCCTCGCCCGCCTTTTTCAGCTTATCGGCCAAAACGCTGTATTCCTCGCTGCATTTTGAAATATCTATAAGCATGGTCATGGCGAACATATCCTGCATAATCGTTTGCGTAACATCCATAACGTTTACATTATCGCCGGCGCATATTGCGCTGATTTTTGCCAGAATGCCCACAGTGTCCTTTCCTATTACCGCTACTACCGCTTTCATATGCTTCTTTCCTTTCAGATATTATTTATCCAATAGATATTATTTTTCCAATATATTATAGCGAAATTTTTTTCAAATGTAAAGATTTCGGTAGACAAAATTTTGTATTTGTGATAAAATAATAAAATACGTATGATAAACGTATATTAACCGAACGAAGGAAAGAAATGCCGTGAGTACGGAAAAAGACTTTTTAATACCTGTTGACAGTCACAGTCACTCCACCCAGTCCCCCGACGGGAAAAACACCCTTGAAGAAATGGCGGAACGGGCCTGCGAGCTTGGGATAGGACACTATACCGTAACGGATCATGTCGAGATAAACAAATTTTACGATGAAGAATTTCTTTACGAAGAGCCCGTCAGACAGTCGTCGCTGCTTTTGCCGCCGCTGGCGGAAAAATACAGGGGCAGGGTCGACATTCACTACGGCGTGGAGCTGGGGCAGCCCGTTCACGATTATGAGCTTGCGCAGAGGATTCTGGACAGCTATGACTATGAGTTTATTATAGGCTCCTGTCATATGGTCAAGGGCTGGGACGATTTTTACTTTTTGGACTACAAGAGGGTTAACCCGAACTTTTTGCTGAAGCTTTATTTTGACGAGCTTCTGGAGATGGCAGAATGGGGACGGTTTGACGTTTTGGGGCATTTGACGTATCCCCTGCGCTACATAACCGGCGATTTCGGCATAAAAATCGATATGAGCCAATATGAGGGGATTATTTCGGAAATATTCAAAACGCTGATAAAAAACGGAAAGGGAATGGAAATAAACACCTCGGGACTCAGGCAGAGAATCGGCGTTACGCTCCCCGACGAGCATTATGTAGGTCTTTACCGAAGCCTTGGGGGAGAGATCCTGACAATAGGCTCGGACGCACACTGCGTCTCCGATTTGGGAAAAGGGATTGCAGAGGGCGTCGCTCTCGCCAAAAAATGCGGATTTGACAGGATATATTATTATCATTGCAGAAAACCCATTGAAATAAAAATATAAAGTAAGAAAGGAAAAACAAAATGAAAACCTTGGTTGATTTATTAAGGGAAAACGCAAGACTCTCCAACGAGCAGTTGGCACTGATTCTGGGAATAACTGCGGAAGCGGCGGCGGCGCAGATAAAAAAGCTTGAAGAGGACGGAATCGTTTTAGGATATTCCGCCATTATCAATGAGGAAAAATACGATAAAAACGCAGTTACCGCTTTGATCGAGCTTAAGGTATCCCCTCAGGTTGAGTGCGGCTATGACGATGTGGCAAAAATTATCGCTCAGTATGACGAGGTAGACACGGTTCAGCTTATGAGCGGCGGCTTTGATTTGGCGGTTATTGTAAGAGGAAAAAGCCTCCGCGACATAGCCCTGTTTGTGTCGGAACGGCTTGCTACCCTTGACGGAGTGCTGTCCACCACTACCCACTTTATGCTACAAAGATATAAGGAAAAGGGCGTTAATTTCTTGGGAGAAGAAGCTGACGAAAGGAGCATTGTATCACCGTGATGGATTATGACAGGCTGCTTTCGCAGACGGTTCGGGAGGTTAAGTTTTCGGGCATAAGAAAATTTTTTGATATTGCCTCAACCGTTGATAACGTTATTTCACTTTCGGTAGGAGAACCGGATTTTAAAACCCCCTGGATTATTCGCAAGGAAGCAATAAAAACCCTTGAAAAGGGAAAAACTGCCTATACAGCCAATTCGGGGCTTATACGGCTCAGAGAGGTTATTTCCGAATATATAAACAGAAAAACCGGCGTATCCTACGACCCGAAAAGCGAAATAATCGTTACCGTCGGCGGCTCGGAGGCGATAGACTGCGCCTTTCGGGCGATAATAAACCCCGGCGACGAGGTAATTGTGGTAGAGCCCAGCTTTGTCTGCTACTGCCCTCTTGTAAGTATGGCGGGGGGAGTTCCCGTGATAGTGGAAACCGGGCAGGAGGATAAATTCAAGCTTACCCCGCAGGCATTGGCGGAGAAGATCACACCCAAAACAAAGGCTTTGGTGCTTCCCTTCCCCAATAACCCCACTGGAGCGGTTATGCACCGCAGCGAGCTTGAGGAGATCGCCGACGTTATAAGGGATAAGGACATTTTCGTGATCTCCGATGAGATTTACAGCGAACTTACCTACTGCGACGAGCGTCACGTTTCCTTTGCGGAAATTGAGGGAATGCGTGAGCGCACCATAATGATAAACGGCTTTTCAAAGGCGTTTTCCATGACGGGCTGGCGTATGGGATATTTTGCTGCGCCTAAGCCTATAACCACCCAAATGCTGAAAATCCACCAATATGCGATTATGTGCAGTCCCACCACCAGCCAGCATGCGGCAATAACCGCCATGACCGAATGCGAGGAGGAGGTAAGGCGAATGAGGGACGAATACAACGCCAGACGGCGTTTCGTGGTAAAGGGCTTTAACGATATGGGACTGGAATGCTTTGAGCCCGAGGGAGCGTTTTATGCCTTTCCCTGCATAAAATCCACCGGGCTTTCCTCTCAGGAGTTCTGCACAAGGCTGCTTAATTCAAAAAAGGTGGCGATCGTTCCGGGCGACGCCTTCGGCGCAAGCGGAGAGGGCTTTGTCAGAGTCAGCTATGCTTATTCCCTGAACCATCTTAACACCGCCATGGAAAGAATCGGGGAATTTCTGAAGGAGCTGTGATCCGATGACCGAAAAAATCACAGTACCCGCTTACGCCAAAATCAATCTTTTTCTGGATATAACGGGAGTGCTTCCGAGCGGTTACCACTCACTGAACAATATTATGCAGCAGACGGATCTGCACGACAATGTGGCGGTTTCCTTTGAAAGGGACGCCGAAAACTTCTTTGAAATCACCTGCAATAACCCTTTGATTCCCTGTGACGAAAGAAATATTGCCTATAAGGCCGCTAAGCTTTTTCTGAACGAATCCGGGGAGAGGGGAAGGGTCGCCGTTGATATAGAAAAGAATATTCCGATCATGGCGGGACTTGGCGGCAGCAGCACCGACGGTGCGGCCGTGCTTGCCGCATTAAACGAGCTTTGCGGCAAGCCTTTTTCGAGAGCCGAGCTTGAGAAAATGGGGGCAGGCCTGGGAGCGGACGTTCCCTTTTGTATAAGAGGCGGCTGTGCCTTCTGCAAAGGAATCGGCGAAATTATGACCGATATTGCGGGACTGCCTCCCTGCTCTATTTTGATAATAAAGCCCGATTATTCCTCGGATACGGCGGCGGCATACGGAAGGTACGGCAAAAATCCCGTAAAAGCAAGACCCGAACCCGAAAAGCTTTTGAAGGACCTGGAGAAAGGGGAGCTTTCGGAAATCTCGGGCGGCTTATACAATATTTTTGAGCTGCTGGACAACGCTCGGGAAACGGAAAGGATAAAGAAGGCCTTAACGGATGCGGGAGCTATGGGTGCTGCCTTATCCGGCAGCGGCAGCGCAGTGTTTGGAATATTTCCTGATGTCAGCTCCGCCTTAAAGGCCGCTTCGGGCTTGGACTATAATATTAGAATCGTTACAAGACCCTTGGCGGGTTCGCAGGTCTGAACCCCACGGCTTCCGCAGCCTCGCCGCCGCTGTCAGTCATAAAGCCCTTACAAGCCGCATAACCTGTTTAAAGGGGTGATTTTATGATATGCGGTTTTGAAGATTTGCGCTGCAAGGAAATTATAAACGTCAAAACAGGCTGTAAATTGGGTTATCCGGACGATATCGAGTTTGATACCTGCACCGCCAAAATATGCAAGCTGATTGTGTACGGAAAAGCTAAGCTTTTCGGGCTTTTGGGGCGTGAGGAGGATTTTGAAATCCCCTGGTGCAATATTGAGATAATAGGGCAGGATACCATTCTTGTCACCTGTGATTTTCCGGTACGCACAAATAATGGCAAAGGATTTTTCAAAAATTTGTTAAAATAGACGAAAATTTTTTAGTTGTAATTGAACCTGTATTATGCTATAATAATTAGGCGGTTTTTATTGCCGCAAATCCACACATAATGCTGACCCTTTCACAGGTGGAGCGGCTCCGAAATGATAAGAGCGGCTCGGAGGAGGGGCGGGACAGCGGTCTGAAATGCCGTAAAAAGCGGCTTTGAAGCCACGGTCGGAGACATTATGGAGGAAAAACCGAAAAACAAGGAGGAAACTACCATGGCAGTAGTATCAATGAAGCAGCTGCTTGAAGCGGGCGTTCACTTCGGGCATCAGACAAGACGCTGGAACCCTAAAATGGCACCCTACATTTTCACGGAGAGAAACGGTATCTACATCATCGATTTGCAGAAAACCGTCAAGAAGCTTGACGAGGCGTATATGTTTATTCGTCAGGTAACGGAAGAAGGCGGAGAGGTTCTTTTCGTAGGCACAAAGAAGCAGGCTTCCGACAGCATTAAGGAAGAATCCGAAAGAGCCGGCGCACATTTTGTGAACGCCAGATGGCTCGGCGGTATGATGACCAACTTCACCACCATTCAGAGGAGAATCAAGAGACTTGAACAGCTTCAGGCGATGGCACAGGACGGCACCTTTGACTTGCTCCCCAAAAAGGAAGTCAGCAAGATGAATCTTGAGATCGAAAAGCTCGAAAAGTTCTTAGGCGGTATCAAAAATATGCAAAAGCTCCCCGCAGCTTTGTTTATCGTAGACCCCCGCAAGGAGAGAATCGCAGTTGCGGAAGCAAAGAAGCTGGGCATTCCCATTGTGGCTATAGTGGATACAAACTGCGATCCCGACGAGATAGATTATGTTATTCCCGGAAACGACGACGCTATACGTGCAGTTAAGCTGATAGCAGGCGCAATGGCAGACGCCATTATCGAAGGCCGTCAGGGCGAAACTCCCGTAACCGGCGAGGAAGCAGAGCCCGTTCAGGCGGAGGCTGCCGAAGAAGCGGAAGCCGCCCCGGTATCCGAAGCAGCGGAGGAAGCTGCCGAATAATTTCATAAAAGACAGAATAAATAAGCGAATAGGCGAAGTTTCGGAAAAAGCGGCACTGCCGATAAAAGACTTATTTGTATGAAGGCTTCCGAAATTTCGGATTGAAAAAGGAGAAAACAAAAATGGCTATTTCCGCACAGGACGTAAAACAGCTTAAAGAAATGACCAACTGCGGCATGATGGACTGCAAGCGTGCTTTGGAGCAGACCGGCGGCGACTTTGACGCCGCTGTCAAGTATCTGCGTGAGCAGGGTCTTGCTAAGGCAGCCAAGAAGGCTACCAGAATTGCGGCAGAGGGCTTGGTTTATACAAAGATCGACCCGGCTAAGAAGGTAGGAGCTATTGTTGAAGTAAACAGCGAAACCGACTTCGCCGCAAAATCCGAAAGATTTGTGGAATTTGTCGATATGGTTGCACAGACCGTTATTGACAACGACGTTGCAGACGTTGACGCACTTCTCGGAGTTAAAATGAGCGGCACGGAAGAGACCGTTCAGGACATTCTTACCGAAAGAATCGCCACAATCAGCGAAAATATCAAAATCAGACGCTTTGCAAGAATGGAAGGCGACCTGTTCAGCTACATTCATGACGGCGGCGGAAGCATTATCGGCACTCTCTTAAAGCTTGAGGCCGACGATGTAAACGACGACGCCGTTAAGCAGTGCGCAAAGGATATCTGCTTGCAGATTGCCGCTTCCGCACCTCAGTTTGTTTCACAGGCCGACGTTCCCGCCAATGTTATAGCGGAGGAAAAGGAAGTTCAGATGGCACTGGCTCAGAAGGAAAACGAAACCGCCGCTAAGCCCAAGCCCCTGAACGTGCTTGAAAAGATCGTTGAGGGCAGAATGAAGAAGTTCACCGAAGAAATCTGCCTTATGGACGAGCCCTATATCAAGAATGACGAAATGACCGTTGCAAAGTATGTTGCAAGCCTCGGAAAGAATATTAAGGTGGTTCAGTTCGTTCGTTACGAAAAGGGCGAGGGACTTCAGAAGAAGGAAGAAAACTTTGCCGACGAGGTTGCTTCCATGATGAAGTAAGGCTAAACAAAGCAAGCCGAGACAAAACCGAGGGATTTCCCCTCATATAAAAAATTCCTGCCGTCTGATTTATTCAGTCGGCAGTTTTATTTCCAAAATCGAAAATGATAAAATAAAAAGGTTACCTAAACAGAACAGCAGTACAAAAGAATAATGCAATATTCTCCAAGAGCCGTCCCAAAAAAGAGCCGCCCCAAACC
>DNUB01000114.1:0-3708 GCA_003508605.1 Oscillospiraceae bacterium
AGAAAAGTATGATTTCAATGCAGGTTAAATTTCGGGCGGCTTTCCTGCCGCCCGAAAGCTTACTGCGTCGGGCAAAGCCCGCCGCTATGGGATATTACGAAGAATATAAAAAGGGGTCAAAATATGAGCAAGTCAAAAAATCGGGAGTCAATTGAGCATTCCGATGACGAAAAAGGCAGTGTTAAGGCAAATATCGAGGGGTCAGACAAACAAAAATTTGCGTTATATATCACGCCCCAAAGCATGGATACGGTTAATCTGCTCTATAAATCCGACAACTGTTCCTCACGTTCGGAATTTATAGAAAAGGCGGTAAAATTTTATACGGGATATATTTGCGCAAGCAAAAGCGTCAATTATATTTCTCCGCTGTTGACCTCAATGCTTGATTCGGTTGTATTAAATTCCGAACAGCGAATCAGCCGTAATCTTTTCAAAATAGCAGTGGAACTTGGAAAGCTGTCGCATATGATTGCGGCGGCAAATGAGGTTGACGATGATACAGTTAAGGAACTGCATAAAATGTGTGTCGATGAAGTGCGGCATATTAACGGACTGATCAATTTTGAAAGTGCCGTGAAATTTCAGCAGGAGGACTAATGCCGAGGGTAATTGTCACAAGCCGATATTTGAAAAAAGGTGCTTCAGTAAAACGCGGCAATCTTATAAAATATATTGCAACAAGGGAAACCGTGGCGGTTTATTCTCCAAAAGAAAAAATCAGGCTTGCAACCGATAATCAGAAACAGCTTATTGAGCAGCTTCTGAATGCCTTCCCCGATGGAAAAGAAACGCATGAATATGATGATTACAAAATAAATCCCACAAAGGAAAACGCTTCGGAGTTGATTACAGAACTGATTGAGTGCAACTCGGATCAAATAACCGACAGGGAAATTTTTGTAAAATATCTTGCGGAACGTCCGGGCGTTGTAAAAATGGGAAAACACGGTTTGTTTTCTTATGGCAATGAGGAAATAAACCTTGCACAAGCGATGAAAAACGTTGCAGAGCATTCGGGAAATGTGTGGACTCACGTTGTTTCTTTGAATAGGAACGATGCTGAAAGGCTTGGATATACCTCGCCGGGTATGTGGCAAAATTTGATTATGAAAAATATCGGAGTGATAGCGGAGGCTCAAAAGATTGATTTGGATAAGCTGTGTTGGTATGCGGCGTTTCATAATACGGCTCACCATCCGCATATTCATTTGATCGTATATTCAAGCGATCCCAAGCAAGGGTATCTTACGAAATCGGGGATAGACAAAATACGTAGTACGCTTGCAAATGATATTTTTCGGAGTGAGCTGCAAAATCTGTACCAGCAGCAGACGGTGGTGCGCGATAAACTGCGCTCCGAAGCCGAAAAGGTGATGACGGATTTATCATCGGAACTGCAAAATAATATTGCCTTTGATCCGCAGCTTGAACAGCTTATCTTAAAATTACAATTGCAGCTTAAAAATTCCAAAGGGAAAAAGGTATACGGATATTTACAGCCCAATGTTAAGAAAACCGTTGATAATATAGTTGCTCTGGTTGCTCAAAATTCTGTTTTGAAAAAGATATATGAGCAGTGGTGCGAGTTAGAATGGCAGAAGTATGAAACATATACAAGTGCTGTACCAAATCTGCCCCCTTTGGAGGAAAACAAGGTTTTCAAACCAATTAAAAATGCTGTAATCGGGGCGGTGTTAGAAATGGATATTTTGAAGCCAACAATGAATTCAGAAACATTTTCAGATGATGAGAAAGAATTATCATATGAAAATTTGGACGATGAGGAAAATGACGATATTGTTGATGAAAAAGGCAATATGAATCAAAGCAGCGATTACAAATCCACTGATGAAATTTTTTCGGATAACAAGATAGAAAAAACATTTTCTGAAGGTACGGACAAATATAATCAAACAGCAATGCGGAATGCTGTAATGTCAATGTTGTTTTCTTTCGGCATGCTGATTTCCGATAACTATAACCGCAGCCTTAGACAACAAAATATGCGTACCGAGCATAAGCTAAAAGCCGCAATCCGGCGCAAAAAACAAGCACTTGGATTGAAAGAAAGTTTGACTGAACAAAAATTCTAAGAAAGGACTGGTATGCTTAATAATCGTGAAATTTATTCGACAGACCTTCCCCACCGTGCGGTGGCAGTGTATATGTATCTGCGTGACCGAGCGGATAAGGACGGGACTTGCTATCCTGCTATCAGCACGATAGCGCAGGACTTGAAAATATCCAAAAGTACCGTGAAACGTGCGCTTTCCGAACTTGAAAAAGAGGGATATATAAGGCATGAGCGCAGATATAGACAAACGGGCGGCAACTCATCAAATATTTATTATGTCACTCGTCCGCCCTAATTTTTTACGCATTCCACTAACAAGGGAAATTTCTGCAATTTTTGTGGACTTAGGATAGGGTCACAGTGGACATAGAATGTTAAGTGAACAATTTAAGAAAAGATATATTACAAAGGAAAAAGTTTATTATGCAATCCAAAAAATATATTCCGTTTTCTGAACAAGATCGGCTTATGGCTTCGAAAGTCGATCTTGTTTCTTTTTTGCAGTTAAGGGGTGAGAAGCTCGAACGTGTGGGCAAGGAATATAAGCTGATATATACTGACTCCACTGGGAAACACGACAGCATCACCATTTGCGATAACCGTTGGTATGATCATAAAAATCAAGCTGGGGGAGGTCCCGTTAAGTTTCTCCGTGAGCATTACGGAATGTCGTATCAGGAGGCGATGTTGGAGCTGCTCGGAGGGGAGAGAGCGGCTGCTTTTGAAATTGTTCCTTCAAAGACTGAGCCGAAAAATATTTGCAAAAAAGAATTTAAGCTGCCCGACGCAAACGATGATATGCGGCGGGTTTTTGCTTATCTCACCAAGCAAAGATTTATTGCTCCCGATGTGATTTCTTTCTTTGCTCATCAGCATAAAATCTATGAGGATAGAGATCACCACAACGTTGTTTTTGTGGGAACAGATGAGAACGGGATTCCTAAACAGGCTTCACTACGGTCAACAGTCAGCTTTGGAAATGCGTTCAGGATAACTGTTTCGGGTTCGGATACAAAATACAGCTTTTCGCACTTTGGAGAAAGCGGAAAGCTGTTTGTTTTTGAAGCACCGATTGATATGCTTTCGTTTATCACGCTTTACCAAAAGGATTGGAAAGATCACAGTTATATTGCCATGAACGGGGTTTATGAAAATGCTGTTTTAGAAGCGTTAAAATGCCATTCAAATTTGGACGAAGTTGTACTTTGTACTGATAATGATACTGGAGGGATTGATGCGGCAGAACGGTTGAGAGATATTCTTCGTGAAAACAGGTATGAAAATATATTTCGTATAACACCAAGAAGCAAGGATTTTAACGAGGATTTAAAGGAACTGCATGGGTTGACTCCAATTCCCGCCGCCGCTCATTTAAGAAAAGAGTTGTTCTCGGAAAATGTTTCACAGCTTAAATTTGAGCCGATACAACTCAACAGAATTGCAGACAGTTTGAATGCGGTATTGAGCAGAAACAAATATACCGATGTATCCAATATTGCGTTAAGTGCTTCCGCAGAAATTCTTGCGAGGGTTAATGAAAAACCTGCTGAGGATATGTTTGAAAATCTGCGAAAGCATTTGCGAAAAGAGTACAGAGCGTATACCGACAGAGGAAAAATGCCCTCAAAAAT
>DNUB01000114.1:3998-7583 GCA_003508605.1 Oscillospiraceae bacterium
AGGAAAAATGCCCTCAAAAATAGATACTCTGAAAAAATCTAATTTTGAGGCGATAAAAAATTTAAGAAACTATCCTGCCACAAAGGAGAAGATGAAAAATATTGCCAAGTCGCTTTTTGATTTGGCGGACAGTGCGCTGAAATGCAGCACCGAACAGCAAATGCAGGAACAGGAAGAAGTGCCTCGTCAAGATATTGAAATCAAAATGTCAATTTAGAAAGGGAAAATATGACCTCATCACAAATTTTTTTACTGATAATCGGCGGTGGTTTATTTTTTGTCATAGCCTTGATTATTGCAATCGGGGACGGTGGCTCACTGAAATCCTTTAAGAATAAGCCTGTGGGAAATGGGCAGTATGGAACGGCAAGGTTTGCAACTAAAGGCGAAGTGACCAAGACATATAAGCAAATTCCCTACACGCCTGACTTGTGGCGAAACGGTGAGCAGCTTCCGACGGTGGACGGGTTGATTGTTGGCTGTAATGAAGGTGTGGAACAGATGACAGCATTGGTCGATGATTCGGATATACATACGCTGATGATTGGTGCTTCGGGCGTGGGCAAAACAGCTAATTTTCTATATCCAAATATTGAATATTGCTGTGCGGCGGGAATGTCGTTCGTCACAACCGACAGCAAAGCAGACCTCTACAGGAATACTGCGACCATCGCCGAAAAATACTACGGCTACAAAATCGCCGTTATTGATCTCCGTAATCCTACCCGAAGCAGTGGCTATAATATGCTTTATCTCGTAAATAAATATATGGATTTATACAAATCAACCAATAAAATGGAGCATAAAGCCAAAGCGGAAAAATACGCCAAGATCACAGCAAAAACCATTATCAGTTCTGACGGAAATAATTCCGATATGGGACAAAACGCATTCTTTTACGAATCTGCAGAAGGCTTGCTGACGTCGGTTATTTTATTGATTGCCGAATTTTGTCCTCCCGAAAAGAGGCATATTATCAGTGTGTTTAAATTGATTCAGGATTTGCTTGCGCCTTCGGGAGTTAAGGGCGTATCCCGTTTTAAACTGTTGATGGATAAGCTGCCGAGCGAGCATAAGGCGAGGTGGTTTTCGGGAGCAGCACTTAATTCTTCCGAACAGGCAATGGCGAGTGTAATGACAACTGCTATGTCAAGGTTGAATGCCTTTCTCGACACAGAGTTAGAGCAGATTTTGTGTTTTGATACCTCTATTGATGTTGAGGACTTTTGCAACCGCAAATCCGCTATATATCTTGTTTTGCCGGAGGAAGACAATACAAAGCATTTCTTGGTATCGCTTATTATACAGCAGCTTTACCGAGAAATGCTTACGGTAGCGGATGAAAAGGGCGGCCAGCTTAATAAGAGGGTAATGATTTATGGCGATGAGATAGGAACTTTGCCTAAAATAGAGGGCTTGGAGATGATGTTTTCCGCTTCCCGTTCAAGAAAAATATCCATTGTCGCAATCATACAGTCCCTTGCTCAATTTGAGAAAACCTACGGGAAAGAGGGTGCGGAGATTATTGTTGATAACTGTCAATGCACATTGTTTGGCAGCTTTGCTCCAAACTCTAAAACTGCTGAAGCTATGAGTAAGAATTTGGGGACGCAGACGGTTCTCAGCGGATCGATTTCAAAAAATGTGGGCAGAGACTGGCCTAACCGTACTCTACAAATGATTCAGCGCCCGCTTATGACCGTTGACGAGCTTAAGTCCATGCCCAAAGGTCATTTTGTGGTTATGAAAACGGGGTGTTATCCTATAAAAACACGGCTGAAGCTGTTTTTTAAGTGGGGGATTAAGTTTGAAGAGGCATATGTCGTGGAGGAACAGGCAGAGAGAAAGGTGCTGTATGCGGATAGGGTGGAACTGGAAGCAGAGATTCTTAAGAAGTTTCCGCAGGCGGCGGAGCCTGTTGAGTTTAAAGATAATTTTGATGAAAGCACTATGCCAGTATCTAAAAAAAGAGCTCCTAAAACAAATTTGAAAAAGAAAAATTGCGAACCAAAATAAAATGTGGATCAAAACCGCTTCCAATCTTGACTTTTAACTTACTGTAATGTATAATAACATAAAATCAATATGTTTGGACAGAAAATTTTCAAGGAAGATGTGAGAATGGACAGGGTTATAAATAAATTGATGAAATTTCTTTACAAGAGTCAAGAGGATATGAGTGAAGAAAAATGTGAGGTCGTCAAATACGGTCTTGAAATTCTTTTAATAAAATACCTGTTTTTTGCTGCAGCTTTAATTATAGGTATACTAATGCAGAGTTTTTGGAAATGTCTGATATTTATAATCTTTTTATCAACAATCAGATCTAAATCAGGAGGTTACCACGCTGACACAAGAATCAGATGCTTTGTCCAGTCAATGCTGACATTTGTTTTAGCTCTTACAATATTAAAACTCGAATCATTTTATAAAGTTATAATAATACCGCTTACCATTCTCGCATTTTGTTCTTCAATTATAATTTGGTTACTTGCTCCCATTGATACAAAAAATAACCCACTCAGCGAAAATGAAAAAAGAAAATTCGGGATAAAATCAAAAATAATATTGTGCTTAGAAATTGTAATTGCAATTGTTTCATATTTGATTGGATTTGATGGAATTTCATGTGCGATTATGCTTGCACTGATAACAACTTCATTGCTCATGCTTATGGGAAAGAAAAAGAACACAGGGCAAAAAACCGCCTAGCTCAATGGAAAGGAGAAAAGGGATGATTCGCATAGCTGTCTGTGATGATGAACCGGAAGTTGTTGAAAAAATAAATGATAGCATAACTTGCTTTAGGAGAGATAATAAATCCGATTT
The DNA here is from genome assembly GCA_003508605.1 of Oscillospiraceae bacterium. GTDB lineage: Bacteria > Bacillota > Clostridia > Oscillospirales > Ruminococcaceae > Ruminiclostridium_E. Next base: position 6,828 of record DNUB01000114.1, read on the forward strand.
TACAGTAGAAAAGTATTATAGCGGAGAATCCCTTGTAAAATCAAAAAAGAAATATGATTTGGTTTTTCTTGATATTGAAATGAAAGAGCTTGACGGCATAGAGACAGCTCAGGAGATACGTTCCGAAGATGTAGATGTTAAGATCGTATATATCACAAGTTATACCGACTATTGGAAACGAGCTTATAAGGTTCATGCTTTTGACTTTATTTCAAAACCTTTCTCTGACGAGGAAATACATAATGTTTTGAATGATTTTTTGAAATTTTACAATGCCGAAAATGAAAAAACGGTTGAACTCAGAACAGCGGACGGTGCTGCGGTTCTGAAAGTAAAGGATATTCTTTACTTTTACATAAAGGACAAGGAAAAAAGAAAGGTTATCGTGAATACAAACCACAGTGAATATGTTTCCACCGAGAGCCTGAGAGAAATTTATGAAAAGCTGAACAGTGAAGAATTTTATAAGGCGCATAAAAGCTGTATTGTAAATCTCAGATATGTACAAAGCGTGACTAAAAATAACGGTGGAAATATTACTATGACGGACGGAACAAGCATACCGTTAGCGATAAAAAAACAAAATGAGTTTTTGTATCTTTTATCTAAGCAGTTGCGAAAGGGGTGAAATCATGAATACAGAGCTTATATCGTTTGCTTTTCAGTCTCTTAGTACAGTAGCTTTAAATTTGATATTTTTCTTCTTTTTCGATAAAATGTATCATCGTAAATATAACAATAATATTATCTATATTA
>DNUB01000213.1 GCA_003508605.1 Oscillospiraceae bacterium
TGTTGTGCGGGTGGGGTTTGGGGCAGCTCTTTTTTGGGGCGGCTTTTGGTGAATATAGCGCATTATTCTTTTGTCATGCTGTTCTGTTTTGGCAGGCTTTTTATTTTATCTTTTTCGATTATGGAAGCTGAATCTTGCGGCAAAAAAGCAGCACCGTATGATTCGCATCATACGGTGCCGCCTTAATCTTACATAAATAGCCGTAAATTAAAGAATAACCTCAACGTTATGCTCGCCCTCGCCCATATCGGGAATAACAACTCCCTCAACGGCCTTGCCGTCAACGGTAACCGACTTAACGCCGTGTCCTGTATGGTTGGGGTTCTTAACGCTGATATTGTAAACGCCGCCTCTGAACTGTCTTGAAGCGGTAAAGCCGTCCCATTCGGCAGGAATGGAGGGATTGACTGCAAGACCGTCATAATCGGGCTTGATACCCAAAATATACTGAGAAACCGCCACAAAATTCCAGGCCGCAGTACCCGTAAGCCAGCTGTTCTTTGCCTCGCCGAAGCGTGGTGCGTCCTTGCCCGCAATCATCTGCGCATATACATAAGGCTCGGTGCGGTGCAGATCGGAAATCTCCTCGTTATAGGCGGGAGCGATCTTTGAGTAATACTCAAAGGCCTTGTCGCCGTGGCCCACATAAGCCTCGGCGCAGATAATCCACGCATTGTTGTGGCAGAAAATACCTGCGTTTTCCTTGTATCCGGGGGGATAGGTGGAGATTTCGCCGTACTCTATATAGTACCGTGTAAAGGCAGGATTGTTCAGTACGAGTCCGTGCCTGCTGTTAAGGTACTTGTCCACGCTTTCGAGGGTCTTAAGGTCTGCTCCCTGCTCCTTTCCTATCTCGGCCATTACGCAGAAGCCCTGAGGCTCGATAAATATCTTGCCCTCCTCGTTTTCGTGAGAGCCCACCTTGTTTCCGTTATCGTCGTAGGCACGCAAGAACCACTCGCCGTCGTAGCCGTATTTAAGGGTATTTGCATTCATTTTGTCAATTTCTGTCTGCGCCCTGTCCGCTTCGGCATTGTCGCCCTTAAGTCTGCACATCTTAACATATTCGGGACCGATAAATCCGAACATACCTGCTATCATAACCGACTCCGCCACGTCGCTGTAGCCCGTTTTGCCGTACTTGGGCGACGTATAGGTCTGGAAGGACTGCCCCGGCTTGTCCGAGAAGCAGCTCAGGTTAAGACAATCGTTCCAGTCGGCTCTTCCGCTTAAGGGCAGACCGTGAGGTCCTATCTTGGTGCATACATGATAGAACGCTCTTTTCATATGATCCAGCATGGTATCCGCCAGCTCTTCCCTGTTTTCGTAGGGAACCTTTTCATCTAAAATAGAAACGTCGCCGGTTTCCTTGATATAAGCGGCAACCGCCAAAATCATCCAAAGGGGATCGTCGTTAAAGTTAGAGCCCAACTCGTGGTTGCCCATTTTTGTCAGGGGCTGGTATTGGTGATATGCGCCGCCGTCCTCAAGCATGGTTGCGGCAAGGTCGATAAGCCTTTCCCTTGCTCTTGCGGGGATCTGATGCACAAAGCCCAAAAGATCCTGGTTGCTGTCACGGAAGCCCATGCCTCTGCCGATACCGCTTTCAAAATAGGAGGCGGAGCGGCTCATATTAAATGTGACCATACACTGGTACTGATTCCAGATATTTACCATTCTGTTGAGCTTTTCGTCGGGAGAATTTACGCTGTACTGTCTTAAAACGTCGTCCCAATACTTTTTCAGACCGTCAAAGAGCTTTTCCGCTTTTTCTGCGGTATTGCACTGCTCAGTCATTTCATGAGCCTTTTTCTTGTTGACAATGTTCTTTTTGCTGCCCGCAGTGGTGATTATCTTATCTCCGTCGGTAAGGTCGGGAGCAAATTTTTCCTCGGCGGGGTTTTCGGCATAGCCCAAAAGGAAGATCAGATCCCTGCTTTCCCCGTCCTTTAATTCAACCTCCAGGTAGTGAGAAGCTATGGGCGACCAGCCGTCCGCAACGGAATTTCCCGCCTTGCCCTCCTCTACGGCTTTGGGTCTGTCAAAACCGTTATACAAACCCAAAAAGCTCTCCCTGTCGGTATCAAAGCCCTGTATATCCGAATTTACGGTATAGAACGCATAGTGATCCCTGCGCTCCTTGTACTCCGTCTTATGATAAATGGTGCTGCCGTCGATCTCCACCTCGCCGGTGTTAAAGTTGCGCTGGAAGTTGGTGGTATCGTCGTTTGCGTCCCACAGACACCACTCCAAAAAGCTCCATATTTTCAGCTTTTTGACGCTGCCGCTGCCGTTGGTTACCGTAAACTTCTGAACCTCGCCGTTAAAGCCCACAGGGACAAAGAACTTCACCTCGGCGCTGACTCCGTTCTTTTCGCCCCTGATAACGGTGTAGCCCATACCGTGACGGCAGGAATAGCTGTCCAGCTCCGTTTTGACGGGGGACCAGCCGGGATTCCAAACGGTGTCACCGTCCTTGATGTAAAAATACCGTCCGCCTAAGTCAACGGGGACGTTGTTGTAACGGTAACGGGTAATACGGCGCAGTCTTGCGTCCTTGTAAAAGCTGTAGCCGCCTGCGGTGTTGGAGATAAGGGAGAAAAATCCCTCAGTTCCTAAATAGTTGATCCATGGGTAGGGGGTTCTGGGGGAGGTGATGACATATTCTCGGTTTTGGTCGTCAAAGTAGCCGAATTTCATTTGATATTCCCTGTCCTTTCTTTATGCGAAGAAAAATCACTTCGCTGATTTACGGTACCGATCTTTCTTTCGGAGATGTATGCGTATGTTATTGCTCCCGCATATCTTTTTCCGTCAGGTCGGTTTTATTGACGCTTATTCCGGAATTGAAAATCAGCGGTGGTTCGCTCAAAATTCCTGTGACAATAAGCAACGGCAGTCTATCCGTCAAATTTGCCTAATAAGCTATAATAAGTATATACCTTTTTGTCAATGATTTCAATAGTTGAAAACGATTACAACAAAAACATTCTTTATAACAGGGAAAATTACAAGGCTTGATTTAATAGGCGTGTAATCGTTATCTGAAATAAATTCGGCGTTTTACACAAAAAAGGGGAGGGAAATTATATTTTTAAAGGTTCTTATTAAGCCCTTAAGGAATTGGGGAAAGACAATTACAAAAATGTAAGAAGAAGCGTTAAACTGTAAGCGGAATCAATGGCTTTTACTGCGCCGCCTTGTTAAAATAAGTAATGATCCCTTTTGCCGCTTTTTTTAATCAGCTTGCAGACAAATTTGCGAAAAGGCCGTGTTTGACACAGGGCAGACTGACTAATACTAATTCTTGATTGAAA
>DNUB01000102.1 GCA_003508605.1 Oscillospiraceae bacterium
ACTTTTAGTCAAGAATTAGTATTATACTATTTTTAAGTGGATTGCAGACAAATTTGCGAAAAGGCTGTGTTTAGTCAGGGAAGCTTGCCGCCGCTGTATGTGATAGAGCTTTAAAATTGCCTGACAATAGAGGTAATTTTATTGCTCCCTCAATTAAAATGAACTTGCATATCTGCTTGAAAAATTAAGCGGATATGCAAGCTCGGCAGATTTATGAAATTCGTGCCTTCAAAGAGGCTTTGCAAATTTATTCCGTCTTTAAGGGAATAACCGGAAATTTATGTCAATGCTCAATAACAATATCATAAATATCCAAAGCGGGAATTTTCCGACCGTCCGTAAATACGATCTCCAAGCTTTCCTCATCGATCCTTCTGAAATTTCCCGATACGGTAATATATCTGCCGCCGCTTTTGTTTTTATCGGGACAGAAATATGTTACCTTTAAAAAAGGACGGTTCGTGCATTCCGACAACCGCATTAAAGCATTATTTAATGCGTTCTGCCTGTCCTCGTCCAACTCTGATCTGCTGTCGGTAAGCCGTCCTGCTTCCCTTATTTCGTTATCGTATCCCGAAAGGGCTGCAAAGGAGGCAAACTGCGCCGCACGGCTGATTTGCGCCATAGGTATATGCCTTTTCGATATAGGGCGGGGCAAAAAAATTATATCGCTGTATTTTCCCGCTGCCTGTTCCATATATGATTTCCTCCGATTTTTTATTTAATAAGGCGGAATCAAGCCTTGTGTCCGCCAACCTGCCCGTTTCTTTCCATGGCTGTGGCACCCTCCTCAAAGTTCATTCCCCTTAACACTGCATTTTTGCCATACCTCTTTTTTATGCCTATTACAGCCCTTTGAAGCGAATTTTCCGTTAAAGCCTCTTCCGTTTCTCTTTGCGTTTTTTCCTGCAGCTCTGCATAATCCGTGAAAAGATCCAGCTGAGTGTTTTCCTCCTCTTCAAAATTTTCGGGCATAAGATTGTTGGCGGCTATTGTCATTCTGCGTATTGTAAGGCTTTTGTCAACTATTTTGTTGTATAAATCGACGACGCTTTCCATAATCCTTCTTGACGACGAGGTATATTTTCCCAGATTAACGGAGCCGTGTGCGGATTTCGGCTTTTCCCTGCCAAAGGGATCAACGGTTATTTCTCCCTTGTACAGCTCCCTTTTATACGGATCCTTAACGTTTTCCACATCGTACCCCACCGACAGCACCATTTGATTTGTCATTAACCCCTTATCCACCAGCTGAAGCACTAAAGAATCCGTCATTTCCTTTATGACAAGCCCTGCCTTTTCCGCAGTATACGGTTCTTTAAGCACCTGACCCGAGCTGAGGCTGCTTGAGCCCGGCTTGTACGCCTTTATGTCCTCTATGGTACACGGTTCATAACCCCATGCATGGTCTATCAGCAGCTCCGCATTGACGCCGAACATTTTGTACAGAAGATCTTCGTTGTAAAAATCGTTCCTTTTGCCTAAGGAACAACGGGCAATGTCTCCCATGGTATACAGTCCCTTTGCCTCCAGCTTATCGCCGTATCCCCTGCCTACCCGCCAGAAATCCGTTAAAGGCGTGTGATCCCAAAGCTTTTCTCGGTAAGACATTTCCGTAAGCTCTGCAATCCTCACTCCGTCCCTGTCGGGAGGCGTATGCTTGGCGATAATGTCCATGGCGACTTTGGCAAGATAAAGATTTGTGCCGATTCCCGCCGTAGCGGTAATTCCCGTTTCACTAAGCACATTCCGCACCAGCATAAGGGCAATATCGTGGGGTGAGCGGTTATATGTGCGCAAATACTGCGTTACATCTATAAACACCTCGTCAACAGAATAAACGTGTATATCCTCCGGAGCAATATACCTTAAATATATGCCGTATATTTTTGAGCTTATCTCCATATATCTTGACATTCTCGGCACTGCCGCAACATAATCCAACTCCAAAGCGGGATTTACTTTCAGCTCGCTGTCAATAAATGATTTTCCCGAAAAGCAGTGCTTTGGAGCAAGAGTTTTTCTTGCCGCATTGACCTCCCCGACACGCTGAACAACCTCAAAAAGCCTTGCCCTCCCGCCAAGACCGTAAGCCTTCAGCGGCGGCGAAATTGCAAGACAAATGGTTTTTTCCGTACGTGAAACGTCTGCTACCACCAAATTTGAGTCAAGAGGATCAAGACCTCGGTCAACACATTCAACAGAAGCATAAAAGGATTTTAAATCAATGGCAATATAAAATTTCCGTTCCGTTTTTATACCCCCCTTTCGCCTTATGCCGCCGGTACGGCAAGCCTTGACCCGACGTAAAAATTTTTCCGCCCTTGACATTTCGGTTTAAATGCTGTATAATAAGTTCAACAAAGTTCCATTAACAGTATAGCATCATCAGTGAAAAATGTCAATAAGTTCAATGAACTTTACAGAATTTTACATATTGGCATACTGTAAAAATATTCTGAAATCAAAAGGAGAATTTGCCTTGAAAACATTTGGTGAAAAGGTAAGGGACGCAAGAGCCTCATTGGGATTGTCGCAGCCTAAGGTGGCGGAGCTGACAGGGGTATCCGTAAGGTCGGTGCTTGCCTATGAAAAGGACGAAAAAATGCCGAGGCAAGGCACGCTTTTAAGGCTTGCTAAAAGCTTGGGAGTATCGGTTAAATTTCTCACCTGTGAAGAGTGTGAGGATCCCTTGGAGGATATTGAAAAGGACAATTATATCGAGCAGGCGAGACAGCGTTACGGCTCGGCGGGGGCAAGGGACGCCCAAGCGCTGCTAAGCGAAAATATGGCACTTTTTGCCGGGGGCGAGCTGTCTCAGGATCAGAAGGACGCTTTTTTCGAAGCAGTTATGAAGGCATACATCACCTGCAAGGAAGCGGCGAGGGAGAAATATGGCAGAGGATAGTGCAAATATCGGCAAAATCTTGTCAAATACGGCGTATAGACATAAAATAAACCGTGGGACTGCGCAAAATACGGTAAAATTCATTAAGGCGGTGAGGAATTGCTGTACGAAAATATAGCCGAAGAGGCGGAGCGCATTGTTAAAAAGTACAATGAACGCAATCCCTTTCGGCTTTGCAGAGATATGGATATTATTATGCTGTTTCAATCTATGGGCAGCGGCGAGGGAGCAATTAAGGGGTTTTACTTTGAGTCCTGCCGCATTGAAACCATAACCGTAAACTCGGATCTGCCCGAATCGGTGCAAAGAATTATTGCCGCTCACGAGCTGGGACATGCCCTGCTGCACAAAACCGACGGAATGCGGCTTTTTCACGAAACCGGACTTTTAGACAGCAGTTCTCAAGCGGAAAAGGAAGCGAATTTTTTTGCAGCCGAGCTTTTGGTATCGGATAACGACGTTCTGGAAGCTCTTGATCAGGGCAAAAGCTTTTTTTCCGCCGCTGCCGAGCTTAACATTCCTCCCGAGCTTCTGGACTTTAAACTCAGAATGATGAGGTATAAGGGTTATAAAATAAATAATTCTCCTATAAATGCGGAGAACGGTTTTTTAAAAAAAATAAGGACTGATGTTTAGCGGCATAATTACTAATGATTCCTAAGGACGGTATTGCGGAATCTGTGACTGCACGGCGTAAGCCTCCGTAAAATTTATGCAAGCCCTTTCAACCGTCAGTTGAACAATTTAAACAATCGGTTTATTGTGTATATTTGTAATATATGTTAAAATAACATTGTCGAAACGATTTGCAAATTAACGATAAAAAATAAGATGAAAGGGGTTTTGTATTATGAAAGCAATAAAAATACAGGAAACTATAAAGGAAAGACGAACCGAAAAAAATTTAAGTCAGGAAGCTTTGGCGGAGGCGTTCGGCATATCGGTGCAGGCTGTAAGCAAATGGGAAACCGGTCTTTCTTATCCGGATATCACCATGCTGCCTAAAATATGCGACTTTTTTAATATAACTATGAATACGCTTTTTTACGGCGAAAAGGGACAAGCCTTAAACGAGCTGCCCGACGATAATAAATACAGGGTGGTTCAGTGCATAGGCGGCAAAGTGATCTCTCATGAGGAATATGACAGTAAGAAAAAAATTAAGCTACTGATTCCAAGCTCCTCCGATAAGAAATTTGATTTAGAGATCTGGGGCTCGGCGGATATTGAAGGAGACATAAACGGCAATGTCAATGCGGGCGGCGTTGTAAACTGCAGCGATGTAAGCGGATATGTGCAGGCAAAGGGCGGTGTTAACTGCGGCGGCGTAGGCGGATATGTGGAAGCGCAGGGCGGCGTAAACTGCGGCGGAATTGACGGGTATTTAAAGGCAGGCGGCGGCGTAAACTGCGGTGGCATAGGCGGCGACGCTTCCGCTCAGGGCAGCTTAAACTGCGGAAATATCGAGGGCAATGCAACGGCGCAGAAAATCAAATGCAAAAAAGTCAAGGGAAGTATAAACTGCGATAAGGTTATTATTAAAAAATACGATGATGACGAGGATTGAGCGATAAATTAACATCATTGTCAGTAAAAATTCCTGCGATGACGACCCTTCAGATAAGATTCTATGAAAAATGCCTTGACCTGATTTTTTTAAAAAACAGCGATTACAATAAATAAACGGCTAAAAAAATATGAAATGATTTTATTTTTGTAAATTTTAAAAAAACCTCCCTTTAAGAGCTGCTCAAAGGGAGGTTCTTTTGTAAAAATAAGGCGGCGGGAATTTTAAAATGCAGATATTATTATAACCGTATTTTCCGGATGCTGAAAAATCAACAAAAACAATCGATAATTTTCAAGGTTTTTTTGCGGTTTTGATCCGATTATTTTTCAGGAAATATTAAAATAATGTGAATTTATTATTTTATTGTGC
>DNUB01000117.1:0-757 GCA_003508605.1 Oscillospiraceae bacterium
GGTATTGTTATGATGGGAAATTTGAAGAAACCGTTTAGGGACTTTAGGTTCGGAGCGGTAAATCATAATTGTCATAAAAATTAAGGAGGGAAACAATGTTCGGGTTCGGCAAAAGGATAAACGGAGGGACTGACGGCTGCGCCCGCCGAGCGGGTTCTATGACCGAAAGGGAGTTTCTGGAAAGGGAGATCGGGCGGTGGCTGGAGAGTCCGTCACGGCAGATGATGATCACCGGACAGCTTTATTATGAGGGCGAGCAGGATATTCTTTTTCGGAAAAGAACCGCTATCGGGCAGGGCGGCAGGACGGAGGAAATTGAAAATCTGCCCAACAATCGGGTGGTTGACAACCAGTATGCAAAGCTTGTCAATCAAAAGGCTGACTATCTTTTAGGTCAGCCTTTTGTGATAAGAGGGGATAACGCCGAATATGTCAGAGCCTTGAAAAAAGTTTTTGACAAGGGGTTTATGAAGCTGCTTAAAAATGCGGGAAAGGGAGCTTTAAACTGCGGCATCGTTTGGATTTATCCCTATATTGACCGAAGGGGGGATATACGCTTTAAGCTTATTCCAGGATATGAGCTGCTGCCATTCTGGAAGGACAGCGAGCATACCGAGCTGGATAAGGCGGTGCGTGTGTACAGGATATGCGGCTATGAGGGGAAAACGCCCGTGCTTGTTCAAAAGGCCGAGATTTACTCCCCCGAGGGCGTGGAAAGGTTCGTGCTGGAGAATGGCAGACTTGTTCCCGATACCTT
>DNUB01000117.1:959-1824 GCA_003508605.1 Oscillospiraceae bacterium
ACTTGTTCCCGATACCTTCGGGGGAGGGGAGTTTTCCTATTTCGGCGGCGGTAATTTTTCCGCAGGCGGATTCCGGGGAAGGGGATTACCGGGACAGGCTGCCCGGGGAGGCTCTTTATATGGCGGGGATAATTCTCATAAGGGAGAGGGGTTCGGTTCGGTCGGCGCAGGGGGCTGCGGTGTAAGGGGCAGCCTTGGCTACGGCAGAGTGCCGCTTATTCCCGTTAAGTATAATGAAAGCGAAATTCCGCTTATTAAAAGAGTTAAGTCGCTTCAGGACGGTATAAATGCGCTGCTTTCTGATTTTCAGAACAATATGCAGGAGGATCCCCGCAATACCATTCTTATTTTAAAGAATTATGACGGAACAAATCTCGGAGAGTTCAGAAGAAATTTAGCCTTGTACGGAGCAGTCAAGGTCAGGTGCGATTCGGATTCTCAGGGAGGGGTGGAGGCACTGCGGGTCAACGTCAATGCGGAAAATTACAGGGCGGTTCTGGAGCTTTTCAAGCAGGCGATTATTGAAAACGGAATGGGCTTTAACAGTATGCTGCTGCGCAGCGGCGGAGGCTCTCTTTCAAATCCCAATCAGCTTAATATCAAGTCAATGTATACCGATATGGATCTTGACGCCAACGAAATGGAGATGGAGCTGCAGGGGGCGTTGGAGGAGCTTTTGTATTTTGTCAAAGGGTATTTTTCCCTTATGGGCATCGGTCAATTCGAGGGAGAGGAGGTTGAGTTCATTTTTAACAGGGATATGCTGATTAACGAGTCGGAGGCCATCGACAACTGTATAAAATCCTTGGATCTGCTTTCCGAGGAAACTGTGGTGTATCAGCACCCTTGGGTAAACGAGCCCTTG
>DNUB01000117.1:2052-4168 GCA_003508605.1 Oscillospiraceae bacterium
CCCTTGGGTAAACGAGCCCTTGAGGGAAATGGAGAAAAAAGGAAGGGGGCTTTGATATTACCGTGAAAAAAGGAGTGAGAAATTACGGAGGAAATTATGACGGAAATAAGAGAAGAGAATTTCGAGAGTAAAAGCGGTGCGGCGGAGGGCTTTGCCCTTAAGGCTGCGGGGGAGGGAGAAGCGCAGGAGGCTTTGACGGCGGAAAGGAGTTTTGATAGGGTAGAGAGCTTAGAGACGATTTCCGATAAGGGAGGTTATTCGGGGAAGTCTTTTGAGCGGAATGAGGATTCGGAAATGAGCTTTGACGGCGGCGGAGATTCGGGGAAGAAGTCCGACGGCGGCGGTGATTTTGGGAAGAAGTCCGACGGCGGCGGGGATTCGGGGAATATGTCCGGCGGTGCTGCTTCGGAGATAAATCCCGACGGCGGGGAAAAGGGCGAGGAGGCTTCTCTTAAGGAGGAGGTTTTAAGGCTCAGGGAAGAAATTGCCGCCCGAAGAACCGAATATGAAGCGGCAATCAGGGAGCTGAGGATCAAGGGGGCGGTTCTTGAAAGGCTGTACGGAGAAGGGGCGAAAAACCCTCTGCTTTTGTCAAGGCTGATGGATACGTCGGAGATGGATTTTGACGAAAAGGGAGAGCTTAAGGGCGTTGACGAGCAGATTGAACGTCTTAAGCGGAGCGACGGGTACCTGTTTGGCGGCTCGGTTTCCTTTGAATGCTTTCGCCCCGAGGAGGGGGGCGATTTTTCCGAGACCTGTAAGGAGAATTTTTCCGATATGACCTATTCACAGATGTTAAGGGCTTTGGGAAAGTGATTTTCTTGCGGGTTCCGGCTGTTTTACGGGGCGGCGGGGCGGGGAGCGGTTTATTATTTTCGGACGGTATGGGACAATACCTTACCTTTTTCGGCGGCGCAGTGCGGATTTTGCTGTGCTGCCGCTGCGGGAATTTGCTTTTGCGCATTTTGCGGGGGCAGGTTCTCATATTTTTATGAAAGGAAGTTTATTATGGCAAAATTTGATTCAAAAAGCTTTAATCCGCAGGCCTTCGGGGCTTATGTGGAGCGTATTCCCAATGTTAAGAAAAGCGAGCTGGCCGGCTCGGGGGCGGTGGGAGGCTGTGAAAACGCAAAAAATGCGCTTTCGGGTCAAACCGGCTCTCTTTACTGCCGTATCCCTTATTCCGACAGAATAAGCGGTTCTACCTCGCAGAACAACGACGGCAATACCGATATCGTTTCCTCGGGCACCTCCTCCTATGAGCAGGGTCTGGTGGTGGCTTCACGCATGGACAGCTGGACCGAACGCTCCTTCAGCAGAAATATTACCGCAGGGGTGGATTTTATGGACGCCGTGGCGGGGCAGATAGGCGATTACAAGCAGCAGGTGAAGCAGAGTATTTTGCTTTCCATGCTTAAGGGCATTTTTTCCATGAAAACCGACGGCACGGACTTTAAGTCCGAGGCGGCAAAGGAATTTATCGAAAAGCATACCTATGACATATCCGCCAACGAGGGCACGGAGTCCTTGGTAAGGGCGGATTCTCTTAACAGAGCGGTTCAAAAGGCCTGCGGGGATAATAAGTCGGCGTTCAGTCTTGTTATTATGCACAGCGAGGTTGCCACCAATCTTGAAAGCCTGCGGTTGTTAAAATACCTTACTCACACCGATAAGGACGGAATTACAAGAGATCTTGCAATGGGCTCCTGGAACGGAAGAACGGTGCTTGTGGACGACGGTATGCCCGTGACGGAGACCAAGGACGGAAGCGTTTATACCACCTATGTTTTGGGCAGGGGGTCCGTTATTTTGGATAATATCGGCGATTTTGTCCCTTATGAAATGAGCAGGGACGCAAGAACAAACGGCGGCGAGGATACGCTTTATGTCCGTGACCGCTATATCTGCGGAGTGGACGGCATTTCCTTTGAAAAGCCCGAAAGCCTTACCGGTTCTGCCTCCAATGCCGATCTGGCCGAGGGAGGGAACTGGTGCATTATCAACGACGGCTTCAAGACCATTCCGCATAAGGCTATTGCTATTGCGAGAATTATTTCCAAGGGGTGATTTTTGCGGGAGGTTTTTTCGGGAGATTTTTTCGGGAGATTTTTTCGGG
>DNUB01000117.1:4507-8271 GCA_003508605.1 Oscillospiraceae bacterium
TTTTTTCGGGAAGTTTTTTCGGGAATTTTTTCGGGAGATTTTTTCGGGAGATTTTTCGGAAGAGATTTTTGCAGGGTCTTTTTTAAGGAGGCTGCGGTATGTACGGTTTAGCTAAGGAAAGGCTGGAGACCTTCGGTTACGGACTGAAGAAAAGCGATGAAGCTTTATTGAAGAGCTCGGTGAGGAGGGCGGAAGAAGCCGTTAGGAATTTTTGCTGTATCGATGAAATTCCCGATGAGCTTGCAAGTATTACGGCGGATATGGCGGCAGGGGAATTTTTGGCGGCAAAGAAGGCGTTTTGTCCCCGGGATATAGAAGGTATCGATCTGGACGCCGCAGTTAAGCGTATCGAGGTGGGAGATACCAACACCATTTTTGCGGTGGGGGAGGGAAGTCTTACCTCGGAGCAGAGATTCGATATTTTTGTGGAAAGGCTTTTAAGCGGCGGGAAAAATCAGCTTTTATGCTTTCGGAGGGTGAGATGGTAACGGATTACGGCAAGGTGAGGAAAATTATCGAAAGGGCTTACGAGGGGACCTGTACCGTTGTGGAGTACAAGGACGTTTTGGATAAGGACAGCGGCATCACCCGAAAAAAAGAGAAGGTGACTGCGGAAGGGCTGCCCTGCAAGCTTTCCTTCGAGCTTAACTACCCTGCCGCACAGACCGATACGGTTTCGGAGGTTTCTCAAAGGGCAAAGCTGTTTATTTCTCCCGACGTATATGTTAAAAACGGCTCTAAGCTTATTGTGGAGCAGTACGGGAAAAGAACCGAGTACTGCTGCTGCGGCGAAACGGCGGTTTATCCCACTCACAGAGAGATAAGGGTCGCTCCCTTTGTTAAGTGGACTTAATTTTTCGGGTCGGGGTGGGGTGTTTGGGGGTTGGTTTGCAGGTTGGTTTGCAGGTTGGCTTGCAGGTTGGCTTGCGGGAGGTTGGCGGATTCGGGGAAGAAAGGATTTTGGAGGTGATAGGCTTGGCGGATTCGGAAGGTCGGGAGACTGTCGGCACCGATGGCGTTATTGCGGCTTTGGGCAAGGCACTGCGCAGGGAGTTCGGGGAGGACTTTGCGGTTTATGACGAGGAAGTGAAGCAGGGAACGGTTACTCCTTGCTTTTTTATTTGCTGCGCCGAAAGCGGGGAGAGACAGTTTTTAGGCTCACGGTTCTTTTGCGAAAGGAGATATCTTATCAGGTATTATCCAAAAAGCTCCGACGAAAAAAAGTCCGAGTGCTGCGGGGTTTTAAAAAGGCTTTTTGACTGTCTTTTATGGATAGGCGAGGGCGACGGGCTTTTAATGGGCAGGAAAATGAACGGAAAATACGAAAAGGACGCACTCAGCTTTTTTGTGAATTACGATACGTTTTTGTACAGGCGGGAGGATAAGACCCTTATGGGGGAGCTTTCACAGCATACCTCCGCAGTCGTCGGCGGGAGTGCGGAAGGGAGATGAAGAATGGGGGTTTCGGAGAAGGAAAAAAGGTCGGGACAGGCACCTCGGGATTGTCCCAAAGAAAATTCCGAGGCAGGGAGCGAAAATAAAAATTTTATCGGCAAGAGGGATACTCCCGAAGCGGCAGGAAGGGAAGAGAACGTTTTGAGATACGGCAGGGAGCGGCTTATTTTTTCCGAACGGTTTTCGGGAAGGAGGGACGCTTTATCGGCTCTTTTATCGGAGGACGGGGAGTATTCCGTTTTTGAGGCGGAGGATATTATTGAAAAATTTATGAAGGGAAGGGTAAAGTAATTATGGCATTAGGCGGAGGATCTTTTACGGTACAAAATAAGGAGCTGCCCGGCGCATATATCAATTTTGTGTCGGCTGCCTGCGCAAATGCGGCTCTTTCGGAGAGGGGCATTTGCACTATGCCGCTGGAGCTTGACTGGGGCGTTGAAGGGGAGGTTTTTGAGGTTTCGGGCGAGGAGCTTCAAAAGAACAGCAAGGAAATTTTCGGCTACGACTACGGTCACGATAAGCTTAAGGGGTTAAGGGACTTATTCCTTAATGCGAGAAAGCTTTACGCCTACCGTGTAAACGGCGGCGGGGCAAAGGCGGCAAACGCTTTGGCGGAGGCGTTGTACGGCGGAGTCAGGGGAAACGATTTAAGTATTTCGGTTGCGGTAAATGCCGACGACGAAAAGCTTTTTGACGTAATCACCCTGCTTGACGGCGCAAGGGTGGACGTGCAGACGGCGGCAGGGACGGAGGAGCTTGTGCCCAACAAATTCGTTAAGTGGAAGAAGGGCGCGGCTCTTTCCGCCGCTGCCTCTCTTCCTCTTACGGGAGGCGAAAACGGAGAGGTCACCGGGGGAAGCTATCAGGCTTATCTCGACAAGATCGAGTCCTACAGCTTTAACGTTATGGGCTCTGCCGCTTCCGACGAGACGGTGAAGAGGCTGCTTGTTTCCTTTAACAGGCGTATGAGGGAGGAAATGGGCGTTAAGTTTCAGCTGGCTCTTTACCGCTGTGCGGCGGATTATTTCGGCGTGGTAAGCGTTCAGAACAGCGTTAAGGACAGCGGCTTCGGCGAAGGCTCTCTTGTTTATTGGGCGGCGGGTGCGCTGGCGGGCTGCGGGATAAACAGAAGCCTTCAGAACAGGGTTTACGACGGCGGCTTTAAGGTCGATACCGACTATACCCAAACGGAATTAAAGAAGGCTGTGGGAAGCGGTCAGTTTATACTGCACAAGGCGGGAGCAGAGGTAAGGGTGCTGGCGGATATCAACAGCATGGTCACCCCTTCCGATACTCAGGGTCAGGTGTTTAGGGAAAATCAGACGGTGAGGGTTATGGATCAGATCGCAAACGATATTGCGGTGCTGTTCAGCACAAAGTATCTCGGGGCGGTGCCCAACGATAAGGCGGGCAGAGTTTCCCTGTGGTCGGATATCGTTAAGCATCACCGACAGCTTGGCGAGATCGGCGCAATAGAGGATTTTTCCGACAGCGACGTAACCGTTGAGCAGGGGGAGGACAGGAAGAGCGTGGTGGTTACGGATAAGATTACCGTGGCTAACGCCATGAGCAAGGTATATATGACTGTTACCGTGGCGTAAGCGGCGCAGACGCCGAGGCGAATGAAAGGAGTTTTTTTATGGCAGGCAATGTGGTCATGAAGGCTAAGGATACGGTTTTTGCGGGGCTTGCGGAATGCTTTGTCACTATCGAGGGCAGACGCTATAACTTTATGCAGGCAATCAACTTAGAGGCCAAGTTCGAGAAGAACAAAACCGAGGTGCCTATTTTAGGCAAGACGGGAAAGGGCAACAAGTCCACCGGCTGGAAGGGTACGGGAAATGCGACCTTTCACTATAATACCTCGGTCTTTCGTCAGATGATGCTGAAGTATAAGGATACGGGGGAGGATATTTATTTTGAGATACAGGTATCAAACGAGGATCCCTCCTCTCAAGCGGGCAGACAGACAATGATACTTATGGACTGCAACATTGACGGCGGCGTTTTGGCAAAGTTCGACGCCAAGGGCGAATATTTGGACGAGGAGATGGATTTTACCTTCGAGGACTTTAAGATGCCCGAGTGCTTTAAGGAGCTTGACGGGTTCGTTACCAATTAGCGGCATAGGAAATGTTTTGGGCGGGTTTTTGGGGGGATTATTAGGGCTGGTTTTTTCGGGGGGTTCGGGGTTATTTTTCGGGGAGGATTTTTAGGGCGGGTTTTTTCGGGGGGTTCGGGGGATTCGGGGAGGATTTTTCGGGCGGGTTATTTTTCGGGCGATTGTGAATTTTTTGGAAAAGGGGTCA
>DNUB01000138.1 GCA_003508605.1 Oscillospiraceae bacterium
ACATCCGGATTTTGATTATAAAAAGCTATCCTTAATAAACATATTCATTATCTTAGTAACAATATCGGAGGGCTTTTCATAAAACCGCTCCCGCATAAGCTTTGCCTGTTCATAATCGGGAGCGTATATCCTTAAAAACATAAGCTCCCCTCCGTTTATCTCGTTTAAAAAGCTTACAGTCAGGTAACAGGGCTCTCCTATTCCCTTTCTTTCTATTCTGCATACAATAGAACGCTCCAAATCCGCCATTTTAAGCACGTATTCCCCGTATTCAAGGGTTTTTTCTCTTATGGACAGGGGAATGCGGCGGAAAAATTCCTTAGCCATGGTTACGCCCTGCGGCAAAAGGGAAAGCTTTTTAATATGCTTATCCTCGGTAATTTTAATGAGCTGCTTATCCGCACAAACGCCTAATGCTTCAAAATATTCCAGTCCGATCACTGCGTCGATTTCCGTAACGATATCGCTGAGCTGATCCTCGGTAAGCTCGCCTAACTGCTCTAAAATAAAGCATAAATAAATTTGTATGGTAAGCTTATCATCTATTGTGAATTTGGGTGATTCGTACATACCGTCTATCCTTATTTAACAAAAATATGACATAAGAGCAATATTAAGAGCCGCTTCTATGCAAGGCACCGCTCTCGGCACAATGCAGGGGTCATGCCTGCCTTTTATCTCTATAACGGCATTTTCGTTTTTAATAAAGTCCACTGTGTTCTGAGCCTTGGCTATTGACGGAGTGGGCTTTATCGCTGTGCGGAAAATCAATGGCATACCGTTTGAAATACCGCCTAAGATTCCTCCTGCGTTGTTTGTCCTTGTTTTGATACATTTGTCATCAATATAAAACTCGTCGTTATTCTGACTGCCATACAAGGAAGCGGCTTCAAAGCCTATACCGAACTCAATGCCTTTAACGGCAGGAACTGAAAACACCGTCTGCGAGATTCTGTTTTCCAAACCGTCGAAGGTTGGAGAGCCTATCCCTGCGGGAACTCCGACGGCGGCGCATTCGACGATCCCCCCTAAGGAATCCTTGTTTTCCCTTGCCTTGTCTATGGCGGCTCTCATTCTTTCGTCCGCCGTTTCGTCTATTAAAGGAAGATAGCGGGTTTTAACCGTGTTAAGCATATCCCTGCCGACATTCACAGGATCAAACCCCGTGTCCTTTTCGTTTCCTATTGAATAAATATGGGCGGCGGTTATTATTCCCATTTTTTCAAGAAGCTGTGAGCAGACCGCTCCCGCAAAAACCAACGGAGCGGTAAGCCTGCCGGAAAAGTGACCTCCGCCTCTCAAATCATTGCTGCGGTTATATCTTACATAGCCCGTATAATCGGCGTGTCCGGGTCTGGCAAGAGAGGAAATGCTTTCATAATCCGAGGAATGGCGGTCGTTGTTTCTTATGACCGCACATAGGGCTTCCCCTGTGGTTTTTCCCTTATAAAATCCGCTCAGGATCTCGGGCATATCCTTTTCGTTTCTGAAGGTGCTTGTTCCGTCTTTTTTCGGTGCTCTGCGAGACATAAAATCATATATTTTATCAAGGGAAAGCTCCCTGCCCGACGGCAAGCCGTCAATCACCGTACCGACGGCGGGACCGTGAGATTCTCCGAAAACAGAAACCGAAAGATTGCCCAGGTTAATTGTTGATGACATTTATTTGTCCTCCAAGGGAAATATAATCTTCAAAAAAATCGGGATAGGATTTATTTATACATTCCGTCCCGATAAGCGTTACAGGTTCAGTGCAGCAGGTTGCGGCTACGGCAAGGGACATTGATATTCTGTGGTCGTTATGGCAGTGGCATACGCCGCCCTTTAAATAATCGACTCCTTTTATCTCCAAGCTGTCGGGATATTCCCTTACATTTGCTCCGAGCTTATTAAGCTCGCAGGTGATTGCAGCCAAACGGTCGCATTCCTTTATGCGCAGCCTGCCGCAGTCGGTGATATGGGAGGTGCCTCTTGACAAAGCCGCCAAAACCGTCAAAATAGGCACTAAATCGGGAATTTGTGCTGCGCTGACATCAAAGGCGGTTCCCTGTGATCGGTCTATTACATCCAGGATTTCCCTGTCACCCTGCAAGCTGTTAAGGTTAAGTCCCTCTATTTCAATATCCGAGCCTAAGGCAGCCGCCGCCGCAAAGAATGCGGCCTGTGACATATCGGCCTCCACCGATGTTTTGCTCGGCTTATAGCTTTGACCGCCCTTGATAAAATATCCGTATTCCGTTTCCGATACAAAAATGCCGAACCTTTTAAGCTCTGCCGCAGTAATATCCACATAAGGCTTGGATTGCAGCGGGGAGGTGATTATTATTTTGCTGTCGCCCCGAAGTAAAGGCAGAGCAAAGAGCAGTCCGCTTATAAACTGAGACGAAATATCTCCCGCAATTCTGTATTCGCCTGATCTGAGCCGCCCTTTTATAATATAGGGCATTTTTTCGCTTTCAAACGATATACCGTTTTTGACAAGCTCGGTAAAGTAGGGGGTAATGGGTCTTTCGGGAAGCTTTCCTCTTCCCTCGAACTTCGTTTTACAGCCCAAAGCTGCGGCGACAGGCATCAAAAACCTTAAGGTTGAACCGCTTTCACCGCAATCCGCCACGGCCTCCATACTCGGATTTTCTATTCCCTCAACATAAGTAGTTTTACCGTCCTGAGTAATTTTCGCACCCAATGCCTTAAGAATATCGATGGTGGCTCTTGTATCGGCGCAGTCCAAAAGGTTGGCGATCTCCGACCTTCCCTTTGCAAGCGCAGCACAGATAAGCGCACGGTGGGAAATGCTCTTGGAGGGAGGAACGGAAATTTTTCCGCTTAGCTTAGAGGGAGTAATTGTCACGGTCGTTTTCATAAACTATTCCTTTCATACAAGATCTATAAGCTCTCTGTACTCCCTGAGGTCAAGGGGCACAATTTCGCAGCTGCCGGGCTCGGGGCATATGATCACCCTAATTTTATCTGAGGTTCTTTTTTTATCTCCCACAGACAGCCGATACAAATCTTCATGGGATATTTTAAATTCGAAGGGCAGGGAATTGATTTCAAGACATTTTTTAAGCTGCTCCGACGTGCCTTTTTTTGCCTTACCCTGTTTTTCCGCAGCGTGAGTTATCATATACATTCCCATGGCAACGGCTTTCCCGTGAGGTACGCTGCCATATCCCGCCGCCCTTTCTATGGCGTGGGCAAAGGTGTGTCCAAAGTTCAGGATCATACGCTCCCCCGTATCAAATTCATCGTTCTGAACCACACTGCGCTTTATGCTGACGCACTCCGCAATTATCTCCTCTAAATCCTCTTTTGAGTTTCCTCGGGAAAGCTTTTCAAATAAGGGCAACGACCGTATCATGCCGTACTTGATTACTTCCCCCATGCCTTCTGCATAAATCTCCTCCGAAAGCGTTGAAAGAGTGTCGGTATCGGTTATGACCAGGGCGGGCTGCTTAAATGCGCCTACCAGGTTTTTGCCCCGATCGATATTAACGGCGGTTTTTCCTCCCACAGAGCTGTCAACCTGTGCCAGAAGCGTTGTGGGTATCTGAACATAGTCAATGCCTCTCAGATAGGTAGCGGCGCAAAAGCCTGTCAGATCTCCCACCACTCCTCCGCCTAAGGCAATAAGGAAATCGGTTCTTGTAATATCCCTTTCGCACAGAAAATTGTACAGTGAGATCAGCTGATTGTGAGACTTGGACTCCTCTCCGTGGGGAACGACGAATTTTGATACGGTAAATCCGCTGTCCTCAAGGCTTTTTACCGCAGCATCACCGTAAAGCTTATCCACATTATCGTCTGTGACGATGACGCATTTTGCGGATTTAACGGTTTCCGAAATAAGCCTGCCGCATTGCTTTAAAAGACCGCCCTCAATAAGTATATCGTAGCTTGTATTTGCGTTTACGGTTATTTTTTTCATAAAGTACCGACCCTTTTTCCCATTACATTACCGATTTGCGCACATTTTTCCATACATTTTTCAAAACGCTTGGGGGTAAGGGACTGTGCGCCGTCGCAAAGAGCTTTTTGCGGGTTGTTGTGAACCTCGATAATAAGCCCGTCAGTTCCCGCCGCCACAGCCGCCATGGACATAGGCTCTACAAGCTCATATTTTCCCGTAGCATGGCTCGGATCAACTAAAATTGGCAGATGGCTTAACGTTTTGATAACGGGAATTGCCGAAAGGTCAAGAGTATTGCGGGTCTGGGTTTCAAATGTTCTTATTCCTCTTTCGCAAAGAATGATATCGGTGTTTCCTCCCGCAATAATATACTCCGCCGACATTAAAAGCTCCTCGATAGTGTTGGCAAGACCTCTTTTAAGCAGAATGGGCTTATTGCATTTTCCAAGCTCCTTCAGCATTTCAAAGTTCTGCATATTTCTTGCCCCTACTTGAATAATATCCACATCGTTAAATAAATCGATATGGTCAAGGGACATAAGCTCGGTAACTATGGGAAGCCCCGTCGCCTTTTTCGCTTTTAAAAACAGCCTTAAGCCCTCGTCGCCCAAGCCCTGAAAGGAATAGGGGGAGGTTCTGGGCTTAAATGCTCCGCCTCTTAACATATTTGCGCCTGCGGCCTTGACCTGTAAGCAAGTATCGATTATCTGCTCCTCTGTTTCAATGGAACAGGGACCTGCGATAACCGTCACATTTCCTCCGCCGATTTTTGTATCGCCCACCGTCACCACGGTATCCTCGGGGTGGAATTTGCGGTTTACCTCCTTGTAAGGCTCTTGAACACGCTGAACGGTTTCAACGATTTCCCTTGCCTCGATTGCCTCCATATCGATTTTGTGGGTATCGCCGATAAGTCCCCAGATAGTGGTATGGGAGCCTATGATTTCGTGAATTTTGATATTCTGAGTCTCAATATCATGCCAAAGCTTGTCCACATCCTGCTTGGGAGCGTCCTTTTTAAGAATAATTACCATTTTTTGTTTCCTTTCTTTTTACAACAGATAATTTATTTACTTTCTTGCCCTAATTGTAATACTATTTTTAATCAGACTGCAGACAATTTTGCGAATTGCAGACAAATTTGCGAAAAGAGTGTGTTTAGCGCAGGAGAAGTCGCCGACGTCAAATGCATTGCGTCAGAGTGATTTGACGCCGCAAAATAGTATTTTTGGAATTTGATCAGAGCTCGGTTTTTATAAAAAAAACTGCATCATAGCGATGCAGGTTAATTGTACAAAGCTAAATTACATTGTCCCAATTTTCTACATCAAAGCCTTAATCTCCGGTATCAAAATAATACTTGCTGCTAAAATAATAGCCCAAGCCGCTAAACCGGAATATAAAGCTTAATGTGAGAAGATTTAACATAATTTACTCCGAACTGTGATATATTGACGGAAACCGTATTTTGCTTTTAAATGCAACGGTTATCCTCTTGACCAATATAGATTGTATTTTATTATTTTAATACTTTACGGTTTATTTGTCAATAGCTTTCGGTAATTTGGTTCTGTTCCGAAAATCGTAATGAATTTAACAACTGTTTTTTCACCTTGCGGTGGGCTTTTTTACT
>DNUB01000164.1 GCA_003508605.1 Oscillospiraceae bacterium
GCGGGGGACATCGGATTTTGATTAAAATTTTTTGAAATATGACGATATTCCTGCAAAATTTTGCCTTGCAGGCAGCAAAATTATGCACGAAAACCTGCATACTGATTTTATGTGAACAGGCTTTAAGTCTTTAAGCCCTTACTAAGTCTTTTGATAACATACCTGCCGTATATTATCCTGCTTTTTCCCACATTATATACTCTTTCATTCAAGGTATTTTCGATAGTATCACGGTAGCTTTCCCTATTTTGTATAAATTCGTCGATGATTCCGTTTACCTTATCCAGCTCGTTTACCTCAACCGCCTTTCCCAAAACATTTCTTAAGGAAATATTTATGGGAGTTACGGATATTTTGTCATATTCGGGATTCATAATTTTCATAGGCGTATTGATAAACAGCACGGGTCTTTTTGTGGTAAATGCAAATTCAAAGGAAATATCCGACCAGTCGGTAATCAGCACGTCCGCTTCCATAACGGGATTGTTTGAGGAAAAGTCCGTCTGCACCTCTATGTTCGTTCCGTCATACTTTTCGTGCATTTCCACAAATTTTTCGGGGGAATGCCTTACAGCCTGAGGGTGGGGTCTGAGAATAATATCATATTTAGTTTTTTGCAGCTGTTCAAGAAGCTGATCAACGCATAAATCGATTATATTGTCGGGCTGCCATGAGGGAGCGATAAGAATTTTAGGAGGATTATTTTCTTTTTTCTCCATTTTTTCATACTTATCTATCATTTCGTCAATAAGCATATAGCCCGCTTCGATAAGAACCTTGGGCTTGGTGTGATACAGCTCCTCCATTTCCCTGACCTCCCTTTCGCCGTCAACGGTAGGACAGAACATTGTATCGTACCAATCAAGCGCGCCCTTTCTCAGTGTGAGGGCGTTGCTTCCTATTCCGTGAACCACATATACATACTCGATGTCCTTTCTCACTCTCGAACGCTTGATATGATATTTTTCAAGGTCGGGCATCGTCATAATGCACATATCGCAGTCAAGCTTCATAAATAACGGTATCAGCAGCTTGTCGCTTGCCACAAAATAGCTGTGTATCTGCTCTCTTTTATCCTGAAAAATCTTATCGTTGGGGTCGCTTGTTACATAGTGGATTTGTATATCGGAATGCTCGCAGATGTAGTCGATCATACCTGCATAATACTTATAAAATCCGCCTGACTCGGAATAAATCATAAGCTGCATATTCTCCACGGAGAAAAACCGCTTATAGTCGGCTTTTTCCCTTTTGGAGTACTTTTTATGTTCCTTTTCCTTTAAGAGCATCTGCTCCTTGGATTTCAGCAGATAATCATAATCGATATATTTTTTAGGCGGTATTACCACGTTGCAAAGCACCATAGAGGGTATTGCAAACAAATTGCCGAAAATCCAGTAAAGACCTACGCCTGCGGGAACCAAAAAGCAGAAATAAACGGAAAACGCTATCATAAGCACCGAGGTGGCAATTTTCATAGCATTATTCTGAGCAATTTGCAGCACATTGATCTTGTTTTGAGCAAAGCACAAAAGCCATGCGCTGAGTCCTGCCAGCAGGGGAATAAGCAAAAGCACATAGTTTTCGCTGAAGGAGGGAGTAAGGCTCAGGTCTAAGCCGCAGAAATTCATATTCAGGCTGCGAATGCTGTCGACTATATCGGTCGGTATTGAGGAAGGAACGGCTGCGCCGTCCCGAATCTGCTGGAATATGGCAAGCTGATACATATTGTCCGCTTCAATACCGAGAGTGTTTACCAGCCAATCCTTAAGCTGGGAAATAATGCCCCTGTCAATGTTCATAATATAGGACAAGGGACGGTACACAACGCCCACAAGACCCAAAATAATGGGGATTTGAATCAACAGGGGGATCGTGTCCATAAAGGGATTATACTTGTATTTTTTGTAAAGGGCAACCTGCTCGTCGGTATACTTGTCCTTATCGTCAATATATTTGATTTTAAGAGCGTTGAGCTGGGGCTGCATCTGAACCATTTTTATGGAATTTTTTTGAGTAAGCAGAGAAATGGGAAACAAAATCAGCTTTGTTATAAGCGTAAATACAATAATGCTGAGTCCGTAATTTTTTATCAGAAAATAGCAGCCGTATAATATCCAGCCTAAAATTCCGATAAGAAATTCTATAACTGCGTCCAAAAAGCCACCTCCTAAGGGAAGAAATCAAAAGCCGTCAGCCGGCGATACCTTGAAATGAAAAAAACGGCTTATTTATCCGTTTTTTCCTCGTCCTCTTCAAGCAGATCATCGGCGGTGATTACAACGTTTTCTCCCTTGCCGTCCTCGGGATTAAAGCTTTGAGTAAGCTCCTCCACAGGGGCTTCTTTCTTTTTCACCTTTCTTTTAAGCTTGTTGAATATAATGCCGAAGGCGGTACCCACGGCAACAACCACGCCCGAAACTATAGCTACTATATAGCTTGTGGCTGCGGGGTCAATATAAGCAAAGCAGCTTTGTGTAAGCATAATTGCAGCGGCTGCGGAATAAAATCCGAATCTGACAAATCCTTTTAAATTCATTTTCTTCATTCTTTGTTCTCCTTTTTGTTTTTTTCTTTTTCCTTTTTTCCTTTTATTCCTTAACGATTATTTCATAGGGTGTTTTATCGTTCAGAAGCTGTTTCAGGTCGTCGGCGCCGCCCGAATATTTATAAGCATAGTATACGTTGCAGGCTGCGCCGTTGGGATTTGGCTTTGTATCGTCAGAGGTGTGATCGAACCAGGTGCGTTCTCTTATCTCGTTTTCCTTAAAATCAAAGACGGTCTTTCCGTAAGCGTCCTTGTCCGAATCGGTATAGATCCCCGCCGCATAAAGATATGTGGCGAGAAAGTCGGCGTGGTACTGCGGAGCGTTGGTTATCTCCGTTTTTTCGTGAGTTTTGCCCGCATCCTTAACCATAAAGATAGGCGTTGCCGGGGCTGCACTAAAATTGCTTGTATGTCTGCCGTGGTCGGAGGTGACGATTATAAACGCATCGTCGTAAAGGTTCATTTCCTTTAGCTGCCGTATATATTCCTTAACGATATTAAGGCAGTTTACCGTTTCTTCCGCCGTATCGTCGCATGGAGGGTGAGGACCGTTTAAATGCTCAACAATAAAGTAATTTTTATTGCTTTCCGATTTTGTCAGCTTAAGATCTCTTTTGTAATCGTTATCCATATAGTTAAAATCGGCGGAATAGCTTACGAATGCTTTGAAATCCACTCCCTGAATATTGAAAAAACGCTTAAGAAGATAGGGCATATACCGATATTTTGCTATAGTCATTATATTATCGGCAATAGCCTCTTTGTCTATATACTTAGGCTCGAGCCCGGAGCTGCTGTTGTCGAATTTTCCGTCCAGCAGGCTTACGGGCACCTCGGCGTGCATATATCCGTTTACGGTATAGCCTGCCTTATGCAGCCTTGAATAAAAATCCTCCGTCTTTTGGCTTTCCCAAGCACCCTTCAGCCAGCTGTCCGTATCGTACATGGGACAGCTTTCCGTTCCCGTAAGCATTTGGGTCATGGACGCCAGCGTATAGTCGTGCACGGAGCAGGTGTTTGTGTATATTGTAAAATCCTCCAGACCCTCAAAAACCTCGGGGCGGGTTTTAAGCAGCAGGTCAAAATAGTAGTTGTCCGCTGCGTCAAAAACAAAGGTTACTATATTTTTCTTTGACGATACCGTATATTGTTCTCTTCCGTCCAAAAGGTCGTTTCGGTAAACAAAAATATTATTTTCGGCGGAAATAAGCAGGATAGCCAAGCTTATAAGCTGCATTGCGCCGATAAAGCAGGGGGCGGCAAAGGTAAGCTTTTTCCCGATATTTTTAATCAGCTTGGATAAAACAAAGGGCAAAGCCAGCAGAGCAATCCATACCGCAAGGGTGACGACGCCGTAGCCAATATTCTCGTCCCAATTTTCGGCTTCGCCTATGGCAAGTCCCAGATTTTGATTCATAAACATAAATTGGGCGAAAACGCATAGGGTCAGACCGCAGACGATATTTGAAAGAACGGACAGCTGTTTTTCCCTTAAAACCGAGCCCAAATAGGCAAAGGGCAGCAGATAAAGAATAAACCTTCCAATTAAAATAAAGATAAACGCCGTAACGGGAAAATTAAAATCCGTAAAATTGTTGATATAAGTGTCGCAGGGAATATAAATAAGCAGTATAAACAGCAGCGAGCCGCCGCAAAGGCTCATTTTCCCCATACCCTTTACATTAAGCTTATCCGATGCTCCGTAATAAAGGAACATTCCGAAAACAAGGGTGAGTATAAAGAAGACAAGAGCAAAGCAGCAAATTGCTTCCAAGGTTGGATCGCAGCCGTAATCCCATACCGAGTGCATAAACTCTCGAAGCTCGGATGACAGAAATGCGGAAATTACAAGGGCAAGGGCTATACCTGCAATGGAGTTGCTGCCGTAAAACCTGTCAAGCTTCAGCCAAAAAACAGCCGTGCTGATTAAAGCTGCGGAAACAACGGCGGCAATCATTCCGAAAATATAATAAACAGGCAGTACTGCAGAATAAAGTATAAAAATAGCAATAACAATAAGTATCTTATTGCAAACCGTTTTTAAACCCTTTAACGGCAGCATAATATCCTTTATTATATCCTTCATTTTGTTGTCCTCATAAACCGATAACCACTCAATTTATCATACTGTAAAAGTATACCACCGTTTTTTATATAAGTCAATAGCGAAAAGATTACAAAATGATTACATTTTTCAGGAGGTTTTGCGGTTGTTTTGCAGTGTTCCCATAATCAAAATCCGATGTTCCCC
>DNUB01000066.1:0-3031 GCA_003508605.1 Oscillospiraceae bacterium
GGGCGTTGCCCCTCATTGAAACAGAAATAAATATGAAAGGGACATTATAAAGAAATGGAACAGGTAATCGATTACTATAAAAAATTTGTAAATGAAGGCTTTGACGAAAACGGGATACTTAACAAATTTGAGATAAGCTGCCCCGATAATTATAACTTCGGTTATGATATTATTGATAAATTCGGCGAGTTGGAGCCTGACAGACCTGCGTTAAAATGGGTTAATGTTAAAGGCGAAAGAAAGGACATAACCTACGGTGAATTATCCGGGCTTTCCACTCAAGCGGCCAATCTTTTTGCTTCAAAGGGCATTAAAAAGGGCGATATGGTGCTTTTGGTGCTTAAAAGGAACTATCAGTTCTGGTATGCGATTATCGGACTTATTAAGCTGGGAGCTATCGCTATTCCCGCAACTCACCTGCTTACCACTCATGATTTTACCTACCGCTTCGAGCAGGCAGGCGTGAAGGCGGTGATCTGCACACATGATAACCCGGAGGTTAAAATGTATGTGGACGAAGCTCAAAAGGAATTGAATTGGAAATTTAACGCAAAATTTATTTGCAGAGGCGGTGCTGACGGAGATTGGCTGGATTTTGACGAGGAAATCAAAAAGCAGCCTGAAGCTATGGAGCGTGTTGACACAAAATGCAGCGATATTATGCTGCTTTATTTCACCAGCGGCACCACGGGCTACCCCAAAATGGTTGTACAAAACCACAAATATGCCATTGCACATATTCAGACCGCTAAGCATTGGCAGAATGTTGATCCGAACGGGCTTCATCTGACCATTTCCGACACTGGCTGGGGAAAAGCCGCTTGGGGCAAGCTTTACGGACAAATGTCACTGGGAAGCTGTGTAATGGTTTACGACTTTGACAAATTCGTTCCCGCCGATATGCTTAAAATAATGCAGGATTTTAAAATCACTTCATTCTGCGCACCGCCCACCATGTTCCGTTTCTTTATAAAGGAAGGGCTTAAGGATTATGATTTAAGCAGCCTAAAATACTCCACAATAGCGGGCGAGGCTCTTAATCCCGAAGTATTTTACAGATGGCAGGAGTTTACCGGATTAAAGCTTATGGAAGCCTTCGGTCAAACCGAATCCACCGCTCTTTTGGGCAATCTTGTGGGAATGACTCCCCGTCCCGGATCAATGGGCAAGCCCACTCCCCTTTATGATGTGGATATTGTCGACGAAAACGATAAGCCGGTTCCCGCAGGCGAGGTAGGCGAAATCGTTGTCAGAGCGGAAAGGGGCAAGGACGGTCTTTTCGATTGCTACTACAAAAACAAGGAGCTTACCGATGAGCAGTGGCACGACGGATACTATCACACAGGAGATACCGCTTGGAAGGATGAGGACGGTTACTTTTGGTATGTTGGCAGAAATGACGATGTTATTAAGTCCAGCGGCTACAGAATAGGACCCTTTGAGATAGAAAGCGTGCTTATCACTCATCCCGCCGTATTGGAATGCGCCATCACCGCCGCCCCCGACCCTGTAAGAGGACAGGTTGTAAAGGCAACGGTGGTTCTCACAAAGGGCTATACCGCAAGCGAGGAGCTTAAAAAAGAGCTTCAGAACCATGTTAAGAAAAATACCGCTCCTTATAAATACCCTCGTATTGTGGAATTTGTAGACGAGCTTCCTAAAACCATCAGCGGGAAAATCCGCCGGGTTCAGATAAGAACAGAGGATAACGAAAATAAAGGAAAGTAATTTCTTTTAAAAATTTTAGACGATCAGTACCGCACAGTATATTGATATTCAGTATATTTGTGCGGTGCTGCCGAATAGGAGTTATTATGACAGAATACTATTTATGGCTTCTAAAGGTAATGGGCGCAGCCAATCCTAAGTCCCTCCAGCTTATTCAGCATTATGGCTCCGTTAAAAATGTTTATGAAGCAATAGCGAAGGACAGGGAAACAAAATTTCTCACTCAAACGGAAGTGAAAAGGCTTAATTCCTCCACCCTGGAAAATGCTCAAAGGATAATGCTGGAATGTGAAAAAGGCGGAATAAAAACGGTTACGCTTGATGATGAAGACTATCCCTACAGACTGCAAAACATATATAATCCTCCTATACTTCTGTTTTACAAGGGAAGCTTAAAGGGTTTAAACAACGATGTTTGCGTAACGGGCGTAGGAGCGAGAGGGGCGACGGCCTATACTGCAAAGGTTACAAGACGCACTTGTATGGATTTGGCTAAGGTCGGTACGGTTTTGGTAAGCGGAATGGCGGTGGGAGTTGACCATTTGGTACATCAGTCGGCTATCGACGCAAACGCAAGAACCATAGGGGTTTTAGCCTGTGGAATAGGCATAGATTATCCAAAGGGAAGTATTCCCACAAGAGAAAGAATTTACGAGGCGGGCGGTGCCTGCATAAGCGAGCTGCTTCCATTTGCGCAAGCATCAAAACCCTATTTTCACGCAAGAAACAGAATCTTGTCGGGCTTATCCCTGGGCACAATAGTGTTTCAGGCGGGAATAAAAAGCGGTTCGCTGATCACTGCCGAGCACGCCTTGCAGCAGGGAAGGGATTTGTTTTGCGTCCCTCCCCATGACCTTTTCGACCCGGATTACTGCGGAGTGGTAAAATATCTAAGAGACGGGGCGATACCGCTGTTTAACTATCTTGATGTGGTTAATTACTATTATTCCGCTTACACGGACAAGCTTAATGTTATTAACGAAAAGTATACCGTTTCTCCCGAAAATCATTTTATGTTCAGAAAAAAGGACAGTGTGGGGGAAAAGGAAAAATCTTATGCGAAAACGGATTCGGCAAATGAAAAAACCGGAACGCAGCCTGCCGGGGAGTTAAGCGGCTCCGTGAATACCAAGCTCAGCGGAGAAATAAAGGCGGAGGAGTTCGATTTTGAAAGCAGAGAGCCTGAATATAAGCTGATTTACGATTTTATTTCCGAAAACGGAGCGCAGCAGCTGGAGGTAATTACCGATAGCTGCGGCATTTCTCCCGACGATATCTCATTGTATTTATTGGAGCTGGAAAT
>DNUB01000066.1:3300-4524 GCA_003508605.1 Oscillospiraceae bacterium
ATTATTACCTCGAAGGCGGGAGCTAATTATGAAATCACTCCTTAAAAGCTCATATGACAAGCTTTAAAACGTGAAGCATAAAAAAATATTACAGCTTTTTGAAAGAAGGCAAAATCACAAATGAAGCTGCTTTTCATATTTACCGGGGGAACGATCGGCAGCACCGTAAAGGGCGACATAATTTCCACCGATAATAAAAAACCTTACCTTATACTGGAAAAATATAGGGAAAAGTACGGAATAGATTTTGAATACGATATTTTGCAGCCCTACACCGAGCTAAGCGAAAACAACACGGGGGCTACTATAAGGAAGCTTGTGGAAACCGTTTCGGAAAATCTTACAAAGGGCTATGACGGAATAATCATAACTCACGGCACGGACACAATTCAGTATTCTGCCGCAGTCTTGTCCTATACCGTAAAAACGGATATCCCCGTCTGTCTTGTTTCCAGCAATTATACCATAGAAAATCCAAAGGCGAACGGCTTGATAAATCTTCACTGTGCGGTAAGATTTACCGAAACGGACAAGGGATCGGGGGTTTGGGTATCCTATAAAAATCAAAACGATATCCCCAAAATTCATAAGGGCAGCAGGCTTCTGGAAAGGCAGGCCTTTACCGACTGCATTTTCAGCATTATGGACAGCTTTTACGGAAGCTTTGACTCGGATTTTAACTTTCATATTAACCCGGAATACAGGGAATTGCAGGATCAGACGGATTATTTCACTCCCGGTTCTTTAACGGAGGAAGCGGACAGTATTCTCAGAATAGAGCCTTATTTGGGTATGGTTTATCCTAAAATAGAGCCGAAGATAAAATATATACTCCATGGCAGTTATCATTCCGGCACTATAAATACAAAGGCAATTTTTCCCTCCGATTTTTTCCACACAGCCAATAAAAACGGCATTAAAATATTCCTTACGGGAACGGAAAGCGGCGAGTGCTATGAAAGCACGCAGGCCTTTAAGAATATGCATATTGTACCCGTAAACAATCTTTCGCCAATAGCCGCTTATGTTAAGCTTTGGCTTTGCACCGCCGCGGGAAACGATCCTGAGGAGGTATTGTGCAGATCCTTGGCAGGAGATATTGTGCCGTGATAAATAAAAGCGGCGGGAAAAATACCGTAACCGTATTTAAAAAATAATATGAAGCGTTTTTGTTAATATATAATAATATGACAATGCCTTATTTTAGCATTTTGCACAATAAAA
>DNUB01000274.1:0-803 GCA_003508605.1 Oscillospiraceae bacterium
TTCAGGGCGTTGCCCCTCATTGAAAAGCCGCTAACCTTTTTGGTTTTGCAGCGACTGTATATTTGTAAGCCGAACAAAACTCTCCGCCGAATCCGGGAATTTCGACAAGCTGTTAATACAGCACTTTCTGTCAAGAAGCTTTATATTTTTATGTGTAAAATATAAATACACAAGGTTAAAATGGGAAAGGAGAAAACTCTGATGTTGAAAAAGAAGAAAAAAGAGGAGGAAAACAAGCTCCACACCGAGTACGGCATAATAAACAACGTAGGCTATATGCTGAAAAAGGTGAAGGAATATAAGCCGATTTTGCTTTTGTTTATGGGAATGGGCATAATCAGCCATTCTCTTATGAGTTACTTATGGACGTTTATAAGCAAGTTTATTCTGGATATTTTAGAAGCGCAAAGCAGTACGGGCAGCACGGATATTACTCCCCTTTTATATACTCTTGCATGGGTGGCGGCGGTGGAGTTTGTCAGCACCGGCGTTAACGTTCTTACCGACAACAAGTGCTGGTGGATGATGATCTTGGTGCGGTTAAGAATATTGACCGAGAGGGTGGCGAAAATGCTTTCCTTAAACTATCAGGTGCTGGAGCAGCCTGACATTCTTGATATGAGCCAAAAGGCGGCAAATGCGGGAGGCAGCAACGATCAGGGCTTAGAGGGAATGCTGCACCAAATTTACAGTATAGGGGCAAATGTGCTGACCTTTATAGTTACCCTTACCACCATTTCCGTATTGGATATAAGACTGATACTTATTTTGGCGGTAATTTCATTTTTGCAGTTTTTGTTTTT
>DNUB01000274.1:1082-6608 GCA_003508605.1 Oscillospiraceae bacterium
CAGTTTTTGTTTTTCCGCTATACCGTCAAAAAGGACAAAAGGAATGTTTGGGACAAAATGGCTCCTGTCTGGAGAAAAAGGGAATATATGGTATATACCCTGTTAAACTTCGACGCCGCAAAGGATATAAGGCTTTTCGGAATGAAAAATTGGCTTTTGGGAAAGCAGCATGATATCCTTTCGGAAAAGCAGGACAGAATGCTTTACAGCAAAAATCTTTGGATATATAACAGCATATTCGCCCACGGTATGCTGGTGCTTTCCACGGCGGCAGTTTACGGTATTCTGATTTTTACCTTTTTGGGAAGGGATATGTCCATAGGAGATTTTACACTTTATGTGGGACTTTCCACAACCTTTACCTCCGCCCTCACCAATGTGCTTAACAATATAGGCGGCTTTAAGCAAAATTCCTTAAAGATTGACGATTTCCGTTCCTTTATCGATTTAGATATGGATAGGGAGGAAAGCTGCATAAACATTCCGGAAACCGACAAATACAAATTTGAATTTAAAAATGTTTCCTACCGGTATAAGGGACAGGAGGGCTATGCCCTTAAAAATCTTAACATTACCCTTGAGGCGGGAAAGAAGTTAGCTGTGGTGGGTCTTAACGGAGCGGGGAAAACCACGTTTATAAAGCTTTTGCTGCGACTCTACGATCCCACGGAGGGAGTTATACTTTTAAACGGCATCGATATAAGAAAATTCAGGAGAAACGAATATTATAAGATCTTTTCTCCCGTCTTTCAGAATGTCGAGATATTTGCCTTTTCCATGGCGGAAAACATTTCTATGAAAAAGACTGAGGAAACGGATAAGGAGCTTGTTAAGCAGTGCATAGAAAAGGCGGGTCTTAAGGAAAAGCTGGACACTCTTGAAAAGGGCGTGGATACCGAGCTTTTGAAGATACTTCACGACGACGGCATAGACCTTTCGGGAGGAGAAAGGCAAAAGCTTGCCCTTGCTAAGGCGTTGTATAAAAATGCGCCCGTTATCGTGCTTGACGAGCCTACCGCAGCCCTTGACGCTTTGGCGGAATACAGGCTGTACAAAAGCTTTGACGAAATCATCGGAGGCAAAACGGCGGTTTATATTTCCCACAGGCTTTCCTCTACTCGCTTCTGCGACAGTATAGCTATGTTTAAGGAGGGCGAGCTGATAGAGCAGGGAACCCATGAGGAGCTTCTGGCAAAGGGCGGCGCATATGCGGAGATGTTTGAGATACAGGCGCAGTATTATAAGGACGAAAACGGCGATGAAAATATGGAATTAAGAGGGGAGGCGGCAGTAAATGTCTGATAACGGAAAGAGAGAAAAAAAGAAAGAAAGCGGCTTTTCCGTTGTAAGGAAAACCTACAAATATTTTTTCCCCATTGCCTGGAGGATACATAAAGGCTTTTTCTTTGCGAGTGCAATACGAACGGTAGTAGGCGCAATACAGCCATTTGTGGCTATTATTGTCTCTCCCCTTATTATAAGCGAGCTGTTGGGCGAGCGGAATATCGCAAGGCTTATTGTATATGCGGCAATTCTTGCGGTGGCAGGCCCCTTGCTTTCCTTTATAAGCTCATGGCTGAGTGTGGTTAATGAAAAGTATGGTGAAAAATTTGATAATTATTTCGAAGAAAAAATGAGCCGAATGGTAACGGAGCTTGATTTTCAGGTTACCGAGGATAAAAATGCGCTTGATCAGGTGGAAAAGGCGAAAACCGGAATGGATTGGTATTCGGGAGGCGTCGCAGGCGTATTTTCTCCGATGTTTGAAATAATAGGCGAGATTTTTACAATTTGCGGAACGGTGGCTCTTATTGCGGTTTACGCTCCGTGGCTTTTCCTTGTAACGCTTATTGTGGCGGCTGTAAACGCCATAATACAAAATAAACAGAATAAAATAGAGATAGAAAGATTCGGTCAGCTTTCCAAAATCAACCGTGCTTTTGGCTATTACGGCTGGCAGACAAGCGATTTCAGGTACGGCAAGGATATAAGACTGTACGGTGCAAAGGATCTGATGGTGGAAAGATGGAATAAGTACACCGACGACAGTATAGCTATTTGGAAGGAATCGGGAGATATAAACCATCCTCTCGATCATCTGAAAAATGTTTTTAATGTGTCAAGAGATATAGCTTCTTACCTGTACTTGGGAGTGCTGGTTTTGTCGGGAGGTATTTCCATTGCGGTATTTACCCAAATGATAGCGGCTTCCTCGGCATTTAACAGCTCCTTGGGTTCACTGCTTTATCAGCTGCAGGATATAGTAAAACGCTGTAATTACGCATACGAATTTGTTAAATTTGCACAATTTCCTGCCGCAATACAGAAAGGTAACCGGCATATTGTCGACAAACCTCACATTATTGAATTTAAAAATGTGTCCTTCTCTTATCCTAATACCGACGTAAAGGTATTGGACGGAGTCAGCGTCACCTTAAGGCAGGGTGAGCATTTGTCGGTGGTGGGGCTTAACGGAGCGGGGAAAACCACCTTCGTTAAGCTTTTGTGCAGGCTTTACGATGTTTCCGAGGGAGAAATTCTTTTAGACGGAGTAAATATTAAGGAATATGACTATAACGAATATATGAACCTGTTTGCTCCCGTTTTTCAGGATTTTAAGCTGTTTGCGTTTTCGGTAAAGGAAAATATCGTCCTTGACGGCGTCTGCGCCGATAAGGAGCTGAAAGAGCTTATTGAAAAGGTGGGACTTGCCGATAAGACTGCTTCTCTTGAAAAAGGTGCCGACACCGTACTTTTTAAGTCCTTTGATGAAAACGGAATCGAGCCTTCGGGAGGAGAGCAGCAGAAAATGGCCATTGCAAGGGCATTGTACAAAAAATCTCCCGTGGTTATACTTGACGAGCCAACCGCCGCCCTTGACCCTGTGGCGGAATATGACATATACAGACAATTCAGCACCTTAGTCGGCGGCAAAACGGCAATATATATTTCTCACCGTCTTTCAAGCTGTAAATTCTGCGACCGAATAGCGGTATTTTCAGAGGGAAGGATCAAGGAATACGGTACGCATGACGAGCTGATATGCATCGACAACGGAATATATGCGGAAATGTTTAAAGCGCAGGCGAAGTATTACAATTAGAGCGTGTTCACAGTCTGCAGGAATCCTTTGCGGTTTTTTAGGTCACCGTTTTATATCGGTTATGCTTTTGGTAAAATTATACAAAATCTTTTATATATTTAAGTATGTTTTTATATATTGCAATAAATATGAAATTGTGATAGAATGATGATAGAATTGAGGTATTGCGAAAAACCCATATTTACGAAAGATGGTGAGGGAATGAACAGTTTTTTTGCCAAGCAGCCGATCATTGATTTAAACGGTAATACGTACGGCTATGAAATGCTGTACAGAACCGCTCCAAAGATCCCGTTCTATGACGGAGATGACGGCGATAAGTCTTCGGCGGATGTTATCAACAATCTTTTTTTCGGTGATGAGGACAGGGAATTTTTAAACAATAAAAGGGCGTTTTTAAATTTTACGGAAAATCTTCTGCTGCAGAAAACCGCACTGCTCCTTCCGAGGGATCAGATCGTTGTTGAGGTTCTTGAAAATGTAGCCGCCTCAAGGGAAATATTGGATTGCTGCCGTGAGCTTATGGAAAACGGTTATATTATCGCTCTTGACGATTATACATACACTCCGGATACGGCGCCGCTTCTTGATTACTGCCAGATTGTAAAAATTGATTTCAGAAATTCGAAAAAGGATATCGAGTTGACTGCCGCACAGTGCAGATCAAAGAAAAAAACACTTTTGGCGGAGAAAATAGAAACGGACGAGGAGGCGGAATATGCAAAAAGCTTAGGCTGCACTCTTATGCAGGGCTTTTACTTTGCAAAGCCCTTGGTAGTCAAGGGAAGCGCATACAGCCCTATGGCTTTGACCTTCTCAAAGCTTATTAACGAGCTTAGATCTCCCGATGTGGATATGGATAATTTAGCCGATGTAATTTCCTCCGACCCGTTTATGACGGCAAAGCTTTTACGCTTGGTTAACGCATTAAGAGGCGATATGGCCAACAGAATCTCCACGGTTAAGCAGGCACTTTTAATGTTAGGAGTGAAGAAGCTTACGGAATGGATTTACATTGTAGGTCTGCAAAGTCTTTCTCCGAAGGGCCCCGACGAAAGGGTAAGAGTCGCTCTTTTCCGTGCGACCTTCTGCCGTATTGTTTCTATTATGATATTGGACGAATTTTCCTTCGACGATGAAATGTATCTGATGGGGCTTATGTCGGTTGTCGTTGACTTAAACGACAAGGAATCTATGACCGCCATGAGATTATCCAATAATATTATTGACGGTTTGTCAAGTATGTCGGGCGTGTACAGCGATACCTTCAACTTTGTGCTGGACTGTGAGCAGGCTAACTGGGCCGGAGTTGACAAGTTTGTAACCACCTATAACCTTGACGGCAAGGAAGTATTGAAAAAGTATATAGAATGTATGAATAAGGTGCAGATGATGTGCTTTTTGGCTGCATAACTGCGTAATGATATAGTGTTAATGATAATAAATTCCCTGTTTCAGGACGGGGAGTTTATTTTTTTATCGGTCTTTGTATAGAAAAAACAGTTGTTTTGAAGGGCGGCGTTTTTGTGTACGGATTTTTTTCTTGCAACAAAATAAGCTTTATGCTATACTGATACTGATCTCTTAAAATTTATGGGTGTTATGTCAGTTTGAAAAACGGCTTAATGAACCGTATAGAAAAATCCGGCTATTATATGGAAGGGAAAAACAAAAATGTACAAAATAATGATAATAGAAGATGACGAAAGTCTGGCTGCGGAAATGAAAAAGCAGATAGAGTCCTGGGGCAACGAGGTAAGCTGCGTAAGGGAATTTCGTGATATTATCCCCGCCTTCACCGCTTACGACCCACATATGGTGCTGCTTGACATAACGCTGCCGTTTTACAACGGCTATCATTGGTGCAGCGAGATACGAAAAATTTCCAATGTGCCGATTATCTTTATCTCCTCTGCGTCGGACAATATGAATATTGTAATGGCAATGAATATGGGCGGCGACGATTTTATCCCCAAGCCCATAGATTTAGGGGTAATGACGGCTAAAATAGGGGCGGTTCTGAGACGTACCTATGATTTGGCGGGGAAAATTCCCGTATTGGAGCATAAGGGAGCGGTGCTTAATTTAAACGACGCATCCTTAAACTATAACGGGCAGCGCATAGAGCTTACAAAAAACGAGTTCAGAATTTTGCAGACTCTGATGGAAAACAAGGGCAAGGCGGTAAGCCGTGACACCCTGATGATAAAGCTGTGGCAGATGGATTCATATGTGGAGGAAAATACCCTTACCGTCAATGTGACAAGGCTGCGCAAAAAGCTGGAGGGGGCGGGGTTAAAGGACTTTATTGCCACTAAGGTCGGTTTGGGGTATATAATTGAATAAATATTTATTTACAATATGTTCACATAAGCTTATGTTATAATCAAAATCCGATGTCCCCCGCCTTTTGCGGCAAGCAA
>DNUB01000140.1:0-6113 GCA_003508605.1 Oscillospiraceae bacterium
AGAATGGAGTAGCAACGTGTTATTTTAATAACATTTTCTTTCTCTATATTTTTTCTGTGTCGTTCCAATGTTTTTTCTATGCCTTTTATGTACCTGCGTACATGATTTTAAGGCAGCACCGTATAATTTAACGGCTGATGTTCTGCCGTCCGCTTGACCCTGTTTTTCCGTTATTTTACATAAGTTTTCCCCGACAGAATACAGCTGTCCTTCCCGTTTTAAATTTATGCAATCTTACGAAAGAATCTATGTAAACTTTTGTCCTTACATAGCAGTGCAACCGAACGGCATTATTTTATGCGGCTTTGCCTATTAAGATTGTTTTAATAATTACTATTTTATTTTACATCTCAGCACAGCAAAGGACGGTAAAAATGAGTGGTCTTGACATTGCATTCCGTGAAACAAAATGTATTAACATAAGAATTGATCTTACCAGAGATATTCCGATAACCCTTTTGAATAAATACCATAATTTAAATAAAAAGGACAGACGGATGAATCTCAGGGAGGTCATATACGCAGACGATTTCCCCGCTCTTGCGGACGCCTTCAGCGAAATTGTGTCGGGAAGGCAGAAAACTCTTAACGCACACTGCCGTGTAAGGGTTGAGGAGGATTATCGCTGGGTTTCTCTCGATTGCTCCGTTAAAAAGGATACCTTCAACCGTTCGGAATATTTAACGGGCACAATGATAGACGTTTCCGAGTATCTTGAGGTGTCGGAAAACGAATTTGAGATCGAAGGCGCAGTAAAGAAGAAAAAGGAGATAATCAGCGACGCCGACGTAGATATTCAGGACGCTTCCCTTGATGAGATTTTAGGCGAGGATTACCTTCTGCGCATTCAGCAGGCCTTGACGGTAACCGACGGCGTACATTCCGCCATTTATGACAGCGGCGGCGAGCTTATGCTTTCCCCCGCCGATGAAAAGGGAAATGTTGTTTCTTTAAAAAAGTTTAAAAATAAAATCACCGAGGAAATAAGATGCAGCCATCACTTAATGGCTACATGGTCGGTAGCCTGCGACAATATGGAGCAGCTCGAAAAGATACAGCCCATACATAAGGTTTTGGCGGAAACCGTTTCACAGATCGCCAACGCCATACTTGTGCTGTATGCGGAAATGGAAAATTCCAAGACAGCCAATCAGCAGCTGGGAAGCAATATTGAACAGCAGATTTTGTTAAATAACATATATACCATAATTCTTGAAAATAAAAGCGCAGATGAAGCTTTAACCTCGGTTATTCAGCTGGTAGGCGAATACCTTAAGCTTGACAGGGTGTCTCTTTATCACTATGACTCGGAAACGGGATACACCGCCATAAACAAGGAGTGGTCGGCTAAGGGGATCAATGTGGATTTTCTTTTTAAGGTCGACGAAAACCCTCTTCTTATGGAGGAATTGAACTATTGCGACACCTTTTTCTCCAACAGCAGTTTTTCGGAAACCCAGAAGGTGGGAATAAAATCCTTTGTAGTTTCCCAGCTGGCGGAAAACGGTAAGTTTGTGGGGCTTATATTTTATGAGACCATTAAGAATGAACGAATATGGAGCAACGCCGATAAGAAGCTTTTGAGAAATATTTCTCAGATAATCTCCACCATGCTTATACGCTGCAATATGGACATTGCCTTAAAGGAGCAGAACAGCCGGCTTAAAAAGATGGCCTATACCGACCCTGTTCTGGAGATACCTAACCGCACCGCCCTTGACAATGATCTGCAGCAAAGGCTGGGAGGCGGCCGCACATGTGCGGTAATATCGCTTAAGGTCACCAATATAAGTACCGTTAACGAGGCTTTCGGACATATTCATTCGGATAATCTGCTAAAGAAAATATCTTCATATTTAAACGGTCTGGATTTTAAGGGGAAAACCGTATACCGCTTCAGCGGCAGCGTTTTGATGATCGTTCTTGCAGGAGGCGGAACGGCGCAGGCAAGGGAATTTTTAAAAACCGTTTCCGACAGATTTTCGGATCCCTGGAAAATCGGAGAAGAGGAACATTTTTTGGGTATGAGCGCAGGCGTTGCCCTTTATCCCGGTGACGCTTCGACCTGCGAGGGACTTTACCGCTGCTCTACTCTTGCTATGTACCGTGCGGCGGAGGGTGAAATGAATTTTTACGCCTTCTATTCAAAGGAATTGGAGGAAAGAACGGGAGCGATTTTTAATGCCGAGCAGCGTTTGAGACGTGCGGTGCTTAACGATATGGAGGGCTTTAGCGTAAGCTATATTCCGCTGATCGACGCAAACGGCAATATAAACGCTCTTGAAGCCGTGGTAAGCTGGGTTGACCGTGAAAACGGAAAAATGCCCGCCGGAAGAGTTATCAGGCTTGCCGAGGGCATTGGAATAGACGAGCTTATTGACTCGTGGGTGATAAATAACGCCTGTGCTTTTTTGCATGAGATAATTGAAGCGACAGGATCGGACAATTTGGTTATGAATCTTAACCTTACATATCACGAGCTAAGGAGATCCTCCGTTCAGGATACTATAAAGTCGGCCATAGAAGCGTTTGGCTTAAAGAAAAGAAATATTGCCGTCGAGATACCCGAAAAGGCGCAGATAAAAATAGAGGGACATTTTTCAAACGCATTAAGGGAGTTCAAGGCATTAGGCATAAGCGTGGTAATTGACGATTTCGGAAGGGAATATATGTCTCTTGCCGCATTAAAGAGCGGTATGGCTGATGTTATAAAAATAAGGGGCGAACAGTTCTGCAGCGGCGACGAGTTTGACCGGGAGGCACTGAAAAGCGTTATTATGCTGGCGCACAAAAAGGGAATTTCCGTTTGCGTTAAGCATACCGACAATAAGGAACAGTTTGAAACCGCCAAGGCGTTTTCGGTAGATCAGCTGCAGGGCTCGTATATTTTCCCCTGTTCGGATGAAGAAAGCATAAAGAAAATTTTTTCGGAGTATAACACATCGGTGTCCGTTCCGTAATTTTGTCAATCAAAGCACCAACCTTACCTTACGCATTGAATTTGTAAAAAAAGTCAAAGCATATAAAAATCGCTTTGACTTTTTTGTTACTATATAATAAATTTAAGGGAATGAAATTCAGCTATTGAAAAAACCCCGCAAAAAGTATATAATAAAATACGGTAAATATTACAAGTCCTTACCGAGAAAAACTAAAGGAATACTTATGGTAAAAAAAATATTTAAAAATGCTCTCGAATATATAAAGCGGCTTGATAAGCTGTTGATTTTGATGTGCGCAGCCGCAAGCTCCTTTGGCATACTTCTGCTTTACAGTATGTATTCAAATGATTTTGCGAATGTAAGCGCACATTACTACAAAACGCAGATTGCCGCTCTTGCCATAGGTATTGTGGCTATGCTGGTTATTGCGGCTATTGACTATAAGTTTATTTCGAAAATATGGTTTATTTACGCTCCGGCGGCACTTATTCTGACATTGCTTCTGTTTACAAGCCTGGGACAGGGCGTCGAAGGTGCGGACGACATCGGCTGGCTTAAAATAGGCTCTTTTACCATACAGCCCTCCGAGCTTTTAAAGGACGCTTTCATAATGACCTTTGCAACTCATTTGAATAAGGTGGGGAAGGAGCTTAACCGCCTGCCGCATTTTTTATTGCTTTGCGTTCACGGTATGATACCCGTAGGGCTTATTGCGCTGCAGGGAGACGACGGAACCGCCATCGTATTTTTGTTTATTTTTGTGGCAATGCTGCTTGTGGCGGGGTTAGGACTCAGGTACATTCTTTTGGGCTGCGCCGCAGTACCCGTTGTGGTTTATGTTGCCTGGAATTATTTAATGCAGCCTCATCATAAGGCGAGATTCCTTGTGCTTTTTGATCCGGTTATGCAGGAGCAGGAGATAAAAAATATCTGGTATCAGCAGTATTGGGGCAGAATTGCGCTGGGAAGCGGTAAAATGACGGGCGAGGGACTTTTCGGCGGGGAATATGTGTACACCTCTTATATACACAATGACTTTATCTTTGCCTATATCGGCAACGCTCTCGGTTTTGTCGGCTGTATAGGCACGGTTGTACTGCTTTTGCTTATATGTTCAAAAATCTATATGAACAGTGTTCAGGCAAAGGACAAATTAGGTCAGCTTATCTGTATCGGAGTGTTTTCCATGATTCTTGTTCATTCAATACTCAATATCGGTATGGTTTTGGCAGTAATGCCGGTAATCGGCATACCTCTCCCCTTTATAAGCGCAGGAGGAACCTCCACGGTTTCTTTGTATGTGGCTATCGGTCTTGTGTTAAGCGTTTACGGTCACAGAAGCAAGAAATACCATATGTTTTATACCGAAAAGGATTAAATTTTTGTTTATAAAAATGTAAAGAAGAAAGGAAAAATCAAATGGCACAGGTTGTATCTGTAAAGGACATTTATCAGTCCAAGGAGCTTGATACCCAAAGGGATCGGTATAATAAGGCTGTAGCTGCTTACGCCGATTACTTCGGAGGTATCGGCGAGGGGTTCAGGCTTTTTTCCGCACCGGGCAGAACCGAGGTAGGAGGGAATCACACCGACCATAATCACGGCAAGGTGCTGGCTGCAAGCGTAAATCTCGACGTTATTGCCGTTGTCGAGCCTTTGGACGAGCCGAAAATCGTTTTGAAAAGCGAGGGCTTTGACGAAAGCTCCATCGATCTTAATCAGCTCGAACCGAAGGAAGAGGAAAAAAACACCGCAGACGCACTTATAAGAGGCGTTGCGGCGGGCTTTAAGAAAAACGGCTACAATATAGGAGGGTTTAAGGCGTATACCACCACCAACGTCCTTAAGGGCAGCGGCTTAAGCTCCTCGGCTGCATTCGAGGTATTGGTCGGCAATATACTTAACGGACTTTACAACAACGGCGGTATGAGCGATATCAAAACGGCGCAGATAGCTCAGTATGCCGAGAATGAATTTTTCGGCAAGCCCAGCGGGCTTATGGACCAGATGGCTTCCTCTGTGGGCGGCTTTGTTGCCATTGACTTTAAGGATACCAAAAGTCCCATTATCGAAAAAATAAATCTTGATTTCGATTCCTTCAATCATGCCTTGTGCATAATAGACACAAAGGGCAGCCATGCGGATCTTACCCCCGATTATGCGGCTATTCCCGAGGAAATGAAAAGCGTGGCAAGGCATTTTTCCGCTATGTATCTCCGTCAGATCTGCCGTCAGGATATTATGCTGAATATGGAAATTCTGCGTTCCGAGTTCGGCGACAGAGCGGTGCTTCGCTCCCTTCACTTCTTTGACGAAAACGAAAGAGTCGATAAAATGGTTCATGCTCTTAAGGCAAGTGATTTTAACGCATTTTTGGATTCCATAAAGGAAAGCGGAAACAGCTCCTATAAATATCTGCAAAATGTTTTTTCGGTAAACGACGTCAGAAATCAGGGCTTGGGAATAGGCTTAAATGTGGCTGACGACGTACTGAACCGCAAGGGTGCCTCCCGTGTTCACGGCGGCGGCTTTGCGGGAACTATTCAGGCTTTTGTACCCTTGGAGCTCTTAAAGGAATTTAAAATGTCTATGGAAAGAGTGTTCGGCGGCGGCACCTGTCACGTACTGAGCATAAGAAGGGTAGGCGGCTGCGAGGTTGATAGGGAGAGTATAAAACCCGACCCTGCGGAGGAATAACTGAGGAGGGTGACTGCAGATGAGAATTTTAGGGGCGGTTTTGGCGATTCTTTACGGTCTGCTGATGCTGTTTGCCGTAATTAAGGGTAAGCAGAAAGGTATAGGTTCGGTTTTAATAGCGTTGGGCGCAGTGCTTGCTCTTGTTTATTCGCTGTTAAGTCTAATTATGAGCCAAAGCTATATTTATATTTTAATCGCAGGTATGCCGGGGATTTCTGCAGGTGCCCTTGTAAACGGTATTAAGCAAAAAAACGTTCACATTCCTCATCATATTATTCGCCTTATTGCGGAGGGAGCGATTATTGCGGTTTGCTGCTTCGGGTAATTTCGGCATAGCTTTTCCGATAGCATAAGTTTCAAAAAAAGGGCTGCATTGAATACAGTCCCGGTTTGTCGAAAACCCCGAAAACTGTTTGTTTTTCGACAAGGAACGCCGTTTTTGGCGGCTTTCCGCCAAAAACAAAAATCGGGCAG
>DNUB01000140.1:6426-12640 GCA_003508605.1 Oscillospiraceae bacterium
CCAAAAACAAAAATCGGGCAGAGCCTTGCTCTGCCTCGATTTTAAGGCTATAATCCTAATTTAGGGAAAAACCCTGATGGTTTTTTCCTAAGCCCTTTTTCCTTCCGAAAAATTTTGTTTGGGCTTTTTCTGCAGCCAAAGGGGCTGTATTGAATACAGTCCCGATAAAATACTGTCAATTTACTTCGAACTCGGAAAGCTCCTTTAAAATAGCATTATCCGCAAGTGCGTCGATCTTTATTCCGTTTTCGGCGTATTCCTCGGAAAAAATCTTGCCCTGCTCCCTGATTTTTGAAGCAAGCCCAGCCCTTTCATATGGCAGCAAAAGCCTTATCCGTTTCGAGGTCTCCCTGAGGTTTTCGGAAATTGCTTTTAACAGCCTGTCAAAGCCTTCTCTCGTTTTAGCGCATATTTTAACGGTATCCTTGCTTTCAGGTATATCGTTTTGGAGCAGGTCGCACTTGTTCAGCACGTTTATGACGGGAATATCCCCGCAGCCAAGCTCCGCCAGAAGCTGCCGTGTGGTATCGGTTTTTTCCGCCGCTTCACTGTCGCTTATGTCGATAACGTGAAGGATTATATCTGCGCTTGCCGCTTCCTCCAATGTGGATTTAAAGGCTTCCACAAGATTGTGGGGCAGTCTTCTGATAAGCCCTACGGTATCCGTAACTATAACCGTTCTTCCGTCGGGAAGCTCGATTCCCCTTGAGGTTA
Organism: Oscillospiraceae bacterium; assembly: GCA_003508605.1. Classification (GTDB taxonomy): domain Bacteria; phylum Bacillota; class Clostridia; order Oscillospirales; family Ruminococcaceae; genus Ruminiclostridium_E. The sequence goes on from DNUB01000140.1 coordinate 7,141, forward strand.
AATCGAGGGTGGCGAAAAGCTTATTCTCTGCCAAAACGTCGGCACCTGCAAGATTATTTAAAAGAGTGGATTTCCCTGCATTTGTGTAGCCTACAATGGCGGCGGTAAGAACATTGTCCTTTTTTCTGCGGGAGCGTGAAAACTCCCTGCGCTTTTCCAGCTCCTTTAAATTTTCCTCCAGCTTGTCAATTCTGCTTCTGATATGACGCCTGTCGGTTTCAAGGCGGGTTTCGCCCGGTCCTCTTGTGCCTATTCCGCCTCCTAACCTTGACATAGATGCGCCTATGCCCGCAAGTCTCGGTAAACGGTATTTAAGCTGTGCCAGCTCAACCTGCAGCTTACCCTCGTTGGTTACCGCCCTGCCTGCGAATATGTCAAGTATAAGCATGGTGCGGTCGATAACCCGCACATTAAGAATATCCTCGATGTTTCTTATTCTCGAAGCGGTAAGCTCACAGTCGAATATTACCAGATCGGCATTCAGCTGTGCTGCCGTTTCCTTCAGCTCCTGTATCTTTCCTTCGCCTAAAAGCGTGGCGGGATTCGGAGCGGGCAGCTTTTGCACTATTTGGGCAACCACCTCTGCTCCTGCGGTTTTGGCTAATTCCTCAAGCTCCTTCATAGAAGCTTCGGCGTCATACTCGCCAAGATCGGCGGCGGCAAGAATGGCTCTTGCCCTTAAGCTTTCGCTTTTTATTTCATTGGTAATGTTATTATCGGTCATATATTTACCTCCAAAGGATAGATTTTTTAAACATACGGTAAATATCAGTAAATAATCATATTAACTCCTCCTTTGGTATAGCTTTGGTTTACTTATTGAAGATAAAAATGATCAATTTAATCGACCCCCTGACATAAAAAATATTTTCGCCTTAGGCAAAAAAAGGAGATGCTTGCAATGCAATTTGAAAAGTTCGACGTAATAATCGTAGGCTCCGGGGTGGCAGGTCTTTACTGTGCCTTAAACCTAAACCGTGCGCTTAAGATCCTTATGATTTCAAAAAAAGAGGTGACTCTTTGCAATTCCGCCCTTGCGCAGGGGGGAGTTGCGGCGGTTATGAACCCAAAGGACGACGATTATTCCCTCCATATTAAGGACACCTTAATAGCGGGAGGCTACAAAAACGATATGAATAACCTTAAAATCCTTGTGGAACAGGGTCCCACCGATGTTAAGAACCTTATAAAATACGGGGTGGATTTTGACAGAAATGCCGACGGCTCGATAAATCTTACCTTAGAGGGAGGGCATTCACGCCACCGTATAGCGCACCATAAGGACAGCACGGGCTTTGAGATAGTAACTGCCCTGATAGACCAGGTGTTAAAGCTGAAAAACCTCACCATTCTCGAAAATGCCCACCTTCTGGGACTGGAAAAGGAGGGGGAGGATTTTCGCCTTGACATTTTCAAATCGTGCAAACACAACTACTATACCACACGAGCCGTGGTCTTGTCAACGGGCGGAATAGGAAGAGTTTATGATTTCACCACAAATTCAGCCATTGCCACAGGTGACGGCATACAGTTTGCCTATAATTTAGGGGCAAGGATAAAGCATTTAAGCTATGTGCAGTTTCACCCCACCGCCTTTGCCGACAAAAAGAACCGGGAGTGCTTTTTGGTTTCCGAGGCGGTAAGGGGAGAGGGCGCATACCTGCTTAACGCCGATAAGGAAAGATTTATGCACAAATATGAGCCGGAGCGCAAGGAGCTTGCGCCGAGAGACGTGGTTTCACAGTGTATGATGAAGGAGCAGGAGTCAATAGGCAGCGACGAATTTTGGCTTGATATTTCCTACAAGGATCCGGAATTTGTAAAAAACAGATTCCCCATGATATACAAGAGGGTGCTTGAAAAGGGCTATGATATGACCAAGGAGCCTATTCCCATTTATCCCTGTCAGCATTATCTTATGGGAGGAATCGACGTAGACGGAAACGGTGCCACTACCGTAAAGGGCTTATACGCTGCAGGTGAATGCGCTCACACGGGCGTACACGGCTTAAACCGCCTTGCGTCCAATTCTCTTTTGGAGGCACTTGTGTTCAGCCGCCTGATTGCCGAACAAATCAATCTTACCACTCCTGCTGCAAGGGAATACGGCTTTGTGGAGGGAGAAATGAGAGATCCCGACGGGGAAGAGCTGCCAAAGGGCATACGGACCGAAATCAGGCATATTATGCAGAAATCTTATTTTGTTGTGCCCAACTATGAAGAAGCGGCAAAGGGACTTGTGCGTGTAGCCGAAATCAAGGAAATGCTGGATAAGGGCAATTATGCGCTTACTCCCGATTATATTGAGGCAAAATCCTTGGCTACGGTCGCCTATATTATTTTGGGCGAGGTTGCCGCAAGGGGAAAAGGTGAGAATATAGACTGATGGAAACTGCTGTTATAATATTTTTTATTACTGTGGGCTTAGTAATTATCGTACCTGTACTTATGATAATTATAGACAGTATCAGGAAGAATGTTAAAAGAAAAAAAGCTAAGACTCACGAATTTCAAAGGACAAATGATAAAAGTAAACAATTATCGGGAACGGTAATTGACTATAATGAGAAAAGTAGATTTTTTGACACAAATGTTTATAGTTCGGAAAACTATGGAGAAAATCAGATTTATGAATGTTTAAGGGATTATGAATATCGGGGCTGTAAATTTTTATTTAATGCTTATCTGCCGAAAAATAACGGCGAAACTACAGAAATAGACGTTTTAATGATTTCTTCAAAGGGAATATTTGTTTTTGAATGCAAAAACTTTAATGGCAGCGTTAATGGCAGTGGAAAAGACGAATATTGGACGCAGACAAAGCTTAACGAACTGGGAGAAAGCGTAACAAAGCGTTTTTACAGCCCGATTAAGCAAAATGATGTACATGTTTTAAGCTTGAGGTAAAAAATAAACAATAAATATCCGATTTATTCCGTAGTGGTTTTTTCCGGCAATTGCGAATTAATATATAACTGTTCATCAGACGATTGTGACACTTGGGTAGTTTCAATAAATGATTTAAATGATACGGTTGAGGTTATTTTTAAATATATGCAGTCTGATATGTCAGATGATGACATAGAAAGAGTGTATAACTTGTTGTATCCATATACTCAAACCAGTCAGGAAATGAAAATGCGGCATATACAAGATATAAAAGGTAATCATTCTACAGAAAGCGGCTTGTTATAGAAACAGTGTTAACATTAAAGGACAAATGGTAATAGTACAAGAGATAATCATAGTATGGCACAAAAATGAACGCAGCGGAGAAAACTCCGGGGCAAGAACGGATAGCGTTTTTAAAAGGCTTATAGAGAAAGCTCCTTTAAAATCCCATGAGTGTCTCTATGACAGAGTAAGGCTTTATCAAAAGGATAAAAAGCTATATACTCCCGCCGAATACTACAGCCTGATGGGATGCGGGGCTTCCCGGCACAGCAAAAGGGAGTATGAACCGCCCGTTCTTCTCTCTCAGCTTAAGGTAAAAAACATAAGTATCGAAGAATGCAAAACGGGGTTAGAGGTAATATTTTCCTACGATCGCCAAATAAACGGAGATCCTCCCCGCCGGGGGCATAACAGGGATTTTAACAATACGGCTTCAAAATATTACGGAAAAGACATTCTTAATGAAACTGCCTTTGTGCTTAAGAACGGGCAAAAGGGACAGATAATGTATAATTGGAGAGCCTCCGATTGCGATACGGGGCAGTGGTGGTATGAGCAGGCTGCCGTAAATATCGCACTTGTTTCTTTTGAGGGTTTTAATAAGAATATTTTTTTGGATTCGGATTTTGATTTCAAATACAAGCGGCTTGCATACTTAAAATGAGGGGGTAATAAGCTATGCTGATAACCGATATTGAACCGTTAAGGGCAATGGAAATTTTCTATGACGGAGAAGAGTCGGGAGTTTGGGAAGGGGAATTTATAAAAAACGAGAAAAATCGTGAACTGTTTTTTCCTCCCGAATTAAGGGAATATCTGCAAAGGTTCGGATTTTTGGGGGTAAACAGAGGCGGAGGCGGTTTTTGGTTTCCCGACGATGTGAGAACGGTAAGCATACCCTTTGAAGCGGCAAGCCGAGATATGCTTATACTTGGCACTTTGAACGGCGGAGACGACAAGGATTATTTTATAGGCATTTTTGCAGATGAGTGCGGTATGGACAATCCGCCCGTTTCATTTGGGGAGGCGGTGGAAGCCGGGGACGGCGGTCAGGCGTTGAGCTTTTGGAACAGCGGAATGCTTTTAAAGGACGTTTTGACATATCTTTTTATTGAAAATCTCTTCTTTCATGCGAAGGGAACGGCTTATGGCAATACCGAAATCAAGACTTTATTAAAAAAGTACCCTGCGGAGCTTTGCGAGGGAGAAAAAAGCTTGGAGCAGCTTTTAAGCGGCTCTCAAAGACCCTGCCTGTGTATTTGCTATGACGGGGAAGAAAAACGGTTTTATTGCTTTGAAATGCGAGAGGAGGAAGACGTTGTTTCGGTTTTTTCTCCCTTTATCAGTACGGAAGAGCTTGAGAGCTGTTTTTCACGGGAATTTTACGAAAACAGTATGAACTGCGACTATGCACACGCTTTAAGCTTGCTGGAAAAAATAATCGGGCGTATGGAAGCTCAGGAGGAAACCGAGCCGCTTGATTTAGGTGAAAAATATCGGCTGGCGGGACGCTGCTGCTGGGCGTTAAAGCGGTGGGACGAGGCGGAGGAATGGCTTAAAAAGGCGGAACCTGTTTTTACATCAGAGTCGTCACCTGCGGAAGCAACCATGTCATTTTATCAGGGACTGGGCAATTTCTATTCGGATATGGGCGACGGTGATAAAAGCAGAGCGGCTTACGAAAAAGCCGAAAAAGCCGCAGAAGCTTCGGGAAAGGATTTGTGCAAGCTTAAGGGCGACAGATTGCTGAGAAAGGGCGCAGAGCTGTCGGAAAGCGGTCTTTTGGAGGAAGCGATAGAGTATTTTGAAAAGGCTCTCAGTGAGTATCGGAAGAACCCTAAGGAGTGTAAGTACGATATAGCAAGGTGCGGTCAGCTTAAGGGCGACGCAAAGCGCAAGCTAAAGACAAAAAACGGAATGAGACAATAAAAGGCAGCACTGCACTATCACCATATAACCTTTTGCGGGCGGCGTTTCAAAAGAAGGGAGCATTTATGCGTAAATTTTGGGGATATGCTTCAAACGGAAGCTTTTCCGCAGGCTGTACGGGGCAGACGGTTTACATTTATGACAGCGGGGGAAGGGAAGCCGCAAAATTCAAGGATATAAAATACGGCTACAACCCCGTATTTCGTCCCGACAGCAATATACTTGTTGTAAAATCCACGGGAGCCTTTTTTTGGGTGTTTTCCTTGGATAAATCGGCTTTGATAAAAAAGGTAAAATTCTCGGATGTTGACGGAAGTCAGGACGACGGTTACTGCTTTTCAGCCGACGGAAGGTATTTTTACAACATTGAAAGACAATATAATCAAAATCCGATGTC
>DNUB01000140.1:12969-14088 GCA_003508605.1 Oscillospiraceae bacterium
GGGGCGTTGCCCCTCATTGAAATCGACCAATTCCGCAATATCCGTATATGACGCCGTTAACTTTGACAGGATAAATATGTTTTTGGACAGGGACGAAAAAACCGAGCCTAAGTTTATAGAAGCCGATGAAAAGGGGCAGCTTTATGTGCTGGGCTTTTTTCGGGGAGCTGAGGGAGTTATAAGCGACGGATTTGTTTCACGCTTCGGAGACGAGGGACTTCAGGATATTCGGACGGTTTCGGAAGTCGATTTAGATTTTTACACGAACTTCAAGCACTTAGAGCTTTGCGGATTTACCGATATGGCTAAGGAATGGTCGGGCTTTAAGTACGAAAATGTGGATATGACGGGTATGGAGAATATGAAGTACCCGCTGAGCGAGCTTTGGAGAAGGCTTGAAAAATAGGGTGCAGCGGCTGTTTATGGCGCAGCTGCCGAATAAAAAGGAAAGGACAGACATAATGAAATTACCTCAGTTTTATGTTGACGACATTATTAAAACCGCTTTAAGGGAGGATATCAACTACATTGACAGCACCACCGACCTGCTTATTTCGGAGGGGGATATTTCGGAGGCTTATTATTTGGCAAAGGACGCCGGGGTTCTGGCGGGTGCCGATGTTGCGGCAAGGGTGTTTAATCTGCTTGATGAAGACATAGAAATCAGATTTCATTTTAAGGACGGCGACAGAGTGAATAAGGGCGATATATTGGCGGATTTTAAGGGCAGTACGGCGGCTATGCTTAAAGCCGAGCGCACAGCCCTGAACCTTATTCAGCATATGAGCGGTATTGCCACCTATACAAGAAGGTGCGCCGATCTGATTGAGGGAACAAAAGCTTCCGTGACGGACACAAGAAAGACTCTTCCGGGACTTCGCGCCTTGCAGAAATATTCCGTTTTTGTGGGCGGCGGCAGAAATCACCGCTATAATCTTACCGATGCGGCAATGCTTAAGGATAATCATATTGACGCTTACGGCGGAATAACTCCCGCTGTTAAGGCTTTGCGTGAAAAGGCGGGTCATATGCTGCAAATCGAGGTTGAAGCAAGAAGCCTTGAGGACGTTAAGGAGGCATTGGACTGCGGCACAAATGTAATTATGCTTGACAATATGA
>DNUB01000140.1:14390-15189 GCA_003508605.1 Oscillospiraceae bacterium
TGTAATTATGCTTGACAATATGAGCTATGAGGATATGAAAAAGGCGGCGGAGCTTACAAACGGCAGAGCAAAGCTTGAAGCCAGCGGAAACGTTACCCTTGACAATATCAGACAGGTGGCGGAAACAGGCGTTGATATTATCAGTCTCGGTGCGCTTACGCACAGCGTCAAAGCCTTTGATATCTCAATGAAATGGAAGAAAAAGTAATGTCGGGACAGCCTATTGTATACCAAACACTTGAAAAAATGGGTATTAACTACCGCAAAACAGAGCATAGAGCCATTTTTTCGCGAGATGACGTTACACCTGAGGAGGAGTATCTGTGGGAGGGCTATAAGGTCAGCAAAAACCTTTTTCTGCGAAACGCCAAGGGAGACCGGCATTATCTCGTTGTAACCACTGTTGACAAGAAAGCGGATCTAAAGGAGCTGGCAAGGAAAATCGGTTCGACAAGGCTGTCCTTTTCCTCCCAACAGCGTCTTGAAAGATATCTTAAGGTAAAGCCCGGATCCGTTTCTTCCTTTGCCGTTCTGAATGACGAGAGCAGGGAAGTGATTGTGGTTTTTGACAAGGACCTTGTGGGAGAAAAGCACTTTGCTCTGCACCCCAATGAGAATACGGCTACGGTTTATATGGATTTCGCCGATGTGGAGCGTATTGTCAGGGAGCATGGGAATGAAGTGATTTATGCGGAAATATAGCCTATGTCTGAGGTCCGTCCTTTATTTCTGGAAATAGTCGGGCTTCGGCTATGGCATTGAAGGTGCGGAAAACATTTTTATAATCAAAATCCGATGT
>DNUB01000225.1 GCA_003508605.1 Oscillospiraceae bacterium
GGGACATCGGATTTTGATTATACTGAATCCTTTTTAAAATGCGGGATCGGTGTTCCGGTGCAGTTCTTTTTTTAGCTGCGGTTTTATGTCTTAAAAAGATCGGTATCAGCGTCCGTTTATAACATCAGAGCATACAACTCTATTTTATCTTATGTATTATAGCACATCAAAAACATTTTGTCAAACTTGAAACGGAGTTTTTTCGGCTGAAATATACGCTGCGGCAGCAAATATCGAACAAAATCCAAAAAGATATTGAAAAAAAGCAATAATTCTGATAAGATAAAGTTAACATATTCACGGAAGGTAGGCGGTTCTTCTCCAAAAAGAACGGAACCGCCCTGACGGGAAGCTCTGAAAGCCCTGTGAAAAGCAAAAACGGACAGAGTGCGCCGGATAGGAGTAAAAACGGCGAAGTCGTGCTGACCTGTCGAGACGGATTGACGAAGCCGCAATGTTCGTTTTGACTCACAAGGAAATTTAGTCTCTAAAACAAGACGACGCAATAAATCTTTGGAGGAAAAATATTATGTATGATCTGACGCCTTATCTCAGGAAAATCAACGATGTAATAAGCAAAGGTCCTTACACCGACGATTGGCATTCCCTGTCCCGATATCGGGTTCCCCAATGGTACCGAAACGCCAAATTCGGGATATTTATCCATTGGGGCTTATTTACCGTGCCGGAATTTGCCAACGAGTGGTATCCCCGCAATATGTATCAGAAGGGCAGTGCCGAATACCTTCATCATATTGAAAAATACGGCGAGCACAGCAAATTCGGGTACAAGGATTTTATACCCATGTTCGGGGCGGAAAAATTCTGTCCCCATGAGTGGGCGGAGCTTTTTCAGGCGGCGGGAGCAAAATATGCGGTTCCCGTAGCCGAACACCACGACGGATTTCAGATGTACAAAAGCGAAATATCTCACTGGAACGCTTATGAAAAAGGACCGTGCCGCGACGTTCTGGGCGAGCTGAAAACCGCCTGCGAGTCCAAGGGAATCGTTACGGGCGCATCGTCACACCGTGCGGAGCACTGGTTCTTTTTGGACGGCGGCAAGAGCTTTGACAGCGATATCAAAGAGCCGCTGCGGCGGGGCGATCTGTACTGGCCCTCAATGCCTGCGGGGGAGCTTCATGATATGTTCAGCAAGCCCGAGCCCACCGAAGAATATTTGCAGGATTGGTTAGTGAGAACCTGCGAGATCGCAGATAATTACCGTCCCGGAATCATTTACTTTGACTGGTGGATACAGCATTCGGCATTCAAGCCCTATCTTAAAAAATTTGCCGCATACTATTATAACCGTGCCGCCGAATGGGGAACGGAGGTTGTTATAAATTACAAGCACGACAGCTTTATGTTCGGAGCCGCCGTACCCGATGTGGAAAGAGGTCAGTTTGCGGAAAGAAAGCCCTTTTTCTGGCAGACCGACACCTCGGTCGCCCTTAATTCCTGGTGCTATACCGAAAACAACGCTTACCGCAGCCCGGAGGATTTAGTCTGCGATCTGGCCGACATTGTAAGCAAAAACGGCTGTCTTCTTCTGAATATCGGACCGAAGGCGGACGGAAGCATTCCCGAAAAGGATAAAAGCATTCTGCTCGATATAGGAAAATGGCTTAAGATAAACGGGGAGGCGATCTACGGAACGAGACTTTGGAGAAGGTCGGCGGAGGGTCCCACGGAGATACCCGAGGGTCAGTTTACCGACGGAATAAAGAAAAATTTCACATCGCAGGATATACGCTTCACCATGTCGCAGGGATATTTATACGCCATAGTATTGAAGCACAGCGAAAACGGCGAATACCTTATAACCTCGCTTGACGCCCGAAACGCTTCGCAAAGAGATAATTTCAGCGGTATCGTCAAAAACGTATCCGTACTGGGAACGGACGGGAAGCCGTCATGGGAGCGCAGAGAAAACGGACTTTTTATACATACCGATTATAAAAACGGCGGGTATCCCATCGTATTCAAGATAGATATCGATTAACGCTTCAAAGGAGATCTGCAATGCTGTTAATGTTGGCGGTAGTCGCCCTGTACACCGTCTGCTCTCTGAACGATAAATATGCGGTCAGCAAGGCAAAGCTGAACGGTCCCCGACTGACCTTTTTAATGGCGGCGGGAACCGCTCCCTTTCTTGCCCTTATGCTGCCCTTTTCGGACACGACCCTTGTATTTTCGCCCTGGATTTTCGTATTTATAATTCTTATTGCAGCCGTCAAATATCTTGAATTTTCAATGAGTGCGAAAATCCTTAAGCAGATGTCGGTTTTTGAATTAAAGGCCTGGCTGGGGCTTACTATTTTTATGTCATATTTCACCGATCTGGCGGCGGATATGGGAAGCGTAAGCCTGCCCAAAATACTTTGTATTGCGGTAACTGTGGCGGGACTTGTTTTTATTGCAAAATCGGGCAGACAAAAGGTAGATTACAAAAAAATTGCCATACCTCTGGCGATATATATTTTCGCAAAATTCGGCTACGGCTTTGTGATACAGGCGGCGGGAAAATACATATCCTCTGCGCTTACGGTATTTTTTGCCTTCGTGCTTCTCGCACTGGTTCTGATCCCTGCCGCTAAGCCCTTGTCCATCGCTTCGGACAGTCCCGAGGGGAAAAAGGGCGTGTTTTTGGTTATTATCTGCAAGCTGCCCAACGCTTTGGGGCTTTTGTGCGAAAATGCGGTTGCGGCGGAGAGTCTTACCAATTACGCATTTATACAGCCCATGATACTTATTGTCGTTCTTTTGCTGGATTTTTTGAAAAAAAGCACAAGGCCTACCGGTCTGAACCTTGCGGGAAGCGTTATTACCGTTATCGGAATATTGGGCTTTCAGATGGCGGAGATTTTTTTATGACGCAGTAATACTAAATTTCAATAAAAATCAAACAAATACGCCGACCGGAACGTCCCTGCCCTGCGTCAGAACGACGGGGGGCAGGGACGCCGCAAAAATGACCGCCGAAGCTCCCCGGAGCCTTGGGCGGTCTAAAACTTTTTCATTCTCAGAACCCGATCTTCAGGCTGTCACCCTCGACGGCGGCTCCTCTGCTTTTGGTAATGGGCAGCTTTTGCTCATTGGTAAAGCCAATCGTTTCTCCGTCCTGCAAAACAACGTCCTGATCTACAACGTAATTTGCAACATCGGTGAGGAAATCCCCTACCTCGCTTGCAGGCTGCTTGCTGTCTATAACCTCTATTTCATCATAGCCCAAGCTGCGAAGTCCGTTGGTATAGCCGCATATTCCGTTTTTCCCATGGTACAGTCCGAACCATACAAGGTTAAACAATGGGAATAAGTCATCCTTTATCATATCCGCAAAATTAAGGTAAAATTCGGGTTCGTACACCGTTCCGTTGGCATAAACGCCCAAAACTCCCTTTTGCTTGCAGCAGGCAGCCGTAACCTTTACCGAAAGCTCGCCCGCTTCTTTTACGGACATTGTTTTTCCGAAAACAGATACCAATAAATGAGCCTTGTGACGCTTTGAAACCTCCGCCGCTTCGGGCCAGCGGAAATTACTTTTTGCATGATAAACGATTTCTTCCTCTGGAATTGCCCCCTGCATAAGAGAAACAGCAACAAATCCGCCGCCATAGCTTATTACCGCCATGTCGCCGCCCTCTTCTTCCTCCTCTTCCTCTTTGTCCGCATAATCGTCCTCAACCTGCCACTCATCCTTTAAGGTGCAAAGAAAAGCTTCTTTATCAAACGTGCTTTCCTCTAAAAGAACAAAGCCTACAAAAGTGCCGGGGGACTGCCTTTTTTCCTCCTCCTGCTCCGCCTGCTCCTTCCAATAGGATTTAACATATTCTATAAGCTTGACGGCGTCCTCTTCCGCAGTACGCTCCCTGTACTCCTCCATCTCGCTGAAGGTATGACCGCAGTTTTCAAGAGAATCCTCCTCGTATCCGCCGCATACGCCCAACAGCCACTTTCCCCGCAGAGTTTTTTTATATTTGAAAATATAGTAGTGAAGCTCCTCATAATCAAATTCCTTGGCAAGCTCTATCTTTGCGGGTTCTTTCCCCAGCTCCTGAGGGTGGGCAAGCCAGCTCGTCATCTCGTTTAATGCGCTTTCATACTGATTTTGGTTCATAATAAGCTCCTTAAAATATGTTTAAATTTAGGGCTTGCTTGAAAATCGGCGTTTCCTCCGTTTTCAAACAAGCCCTGCAAAATTACAGACCCGTGTTAATCCACACCGTACTGTTTTCTGTACTCATACATGGCGGGCAGATATTCCTTGCCCTCAACAACGCCCTTTTCCATAGCATCGATAATATCCTTAATGGTAACTATGGAGTAAACCTTTATGCCGAAATCCCGGTAAACCTCCTGAACGGCCGAAAGATCGCTGTTAAGACCCTTTTCCATTCTGTCGACGGTAATAACCATTCCCGTGATCTTAACGTCGGCGGCGTCCCGAAGCTTGGGCAAAACCTCCCGCAATGCCTTGCCGCTGGTCATTACATCTTCTATAATAATGATCCTGTCGTTATTTTCAGGCTGTTTTCCCACAAACATACCGCCTTCGCCGTGATCCTTAACTTCCTTTCGGTCAAAGCAGTAGTAAAAATTTTCTCCGTACTTGCTGTACATTGCGGAAACTGCGCTTACCGCCAAAGGCAGACCCTTATAGGCGGGACCGAAAAGCACGTCGCCCTCTATGCCGTTTTCCTTGATGCAGTCGGCGTAAAATCCGCCTAATCTTGCAATCTGAGCTCCCGTCATATATTTTCCCGCATTTATGAAATAAGGGGCTTTTCTCCCGCTTTTCAGAGTGAAGTCTCCAAAGGTAAGAACGTCGCTTTCGATCATAAATTTAATGAATTGTTCTTTATAAGTCATTTTTTTCCTCCTTAAGATTCTTTTATTGCAGTAATATTTTACCACAGTCTTATCTTTTTTTCAAGCGGCGGGGGGAACTGCGTTTGGCTTTTTTCACTGCGTTTGGCTTTTTTACTGCGTTGGCTTTTTTCACTGCGTTTGGCTTTTTGGGATTTTTACGTCCTGTGGGCGCACCGCTGCCTTTTCCGTT
>DNUB01000126.1:0-232 GCA_003508605.1 Oscillospiraceae bacterium
CTTACGCCCCGGATTTTTCATAAATTCGGGGCACTGCCCCTCATTGAAGAAATAAATACCCTCTATTGCCAATCGGCAGCAGAGGGTATTTTTGTGTTTCGATGCGGAGCTTTGCTCTGCCCCGATTTTTTTGGCAAAAGCCGCCAAACTGCGTCAGCTTGTAGAAAAACAATCGGTTTTCAGTGGGGGATTTTATCCCCCGCTGAAAGACTGAATGGAACCCGCCGCCTAA